>BEHO01000305.1 GCA_002898915.1 bacterium HR12 | reverse complement strand
CCGGCCGGAGCGCCGGGAGCGCCGGATCCGGGAGTTCCTCGAGGTCCTCCGCACCGGCATCGCCGCTCGGTGAGCGGCGGTTCCGGGCGGGCGCGCGGAGCCGCTGGTAGGGTCCGGGCTGTGAGCGGACCGCTCCTGAGAGCCCCGGTGCTCCGCCTGGCCGAAGCGGGGTGGTTCCGCCGCCTGGCGACCGGCCCCCTCGGCTGGCGCGTGGCCTCCCGGTTCGTGGCGGGCGAGACCCTGGACGACGCGATCCGCGTCGCGAAGGCGCTGGACGGTCGGGGGATCGCGAGCATCCTCGACCACCTCGGCGAGCACGTCACCGCCCCCGAGCACGTGACCGAGGCCGTGGCCGCGTACCTGCGCGCCCTCGACCGCGTCCGCCTCGAGCCCTTCCTCGACGTCCAGCTCTCGGTCAAGCTCACCCAGCTCGGCCTGGACTTCTCCCACGAGCTCGCCGTGGCGAACATGGAGCGGCTCCTCGCGGCGGCCGAGGAGGCCGGCACGGTGGTCATGATCGACATGGAGTCGAGCGGGTACGTGGACCGGACCCTCCGGGTCTTCCGGGAGCTGCGGGAGCGCCACGAGCGCGTGGGCGTGGCCCTCCAGGCGTACCTGCGCAGGACGCCCGGGGACGTGGACGCCCTGCCACCGGCCTCCATCGTCCGGATGGTCAAGGGGGCCTACCTGGAGCCGCCCGAGGTCGCCTATCCGTCCCGGCGCGAGGTGGACGCGGCCTTCGCCCGGCTCACGGCGACCCTGCTCTCGCGGGGCCACACCGTGCACGTCGCCACCCACGACGAGGCCCTGCTGCGCGGGGCGATCGCGTACGTCGAGCGCCGCGGGTTCCCGTGGACGCGGGTCGAGCTCCAGATGCTCTACGGGATCCGACGGGACCTCCAGCGCTCCCGCGCCCGTCAGGGGTACCCGGTCCGCGTCTACGTGCCCTACGGCGCCGAGTGGTACCCCTACCTCACTCGACGCCTGGCCGAGCGGCCTGCGAACATGTGGTTCTTCATCTCGAACCTGGTGCGGTTCGGGCGCTCGTGGACCACGATGGGAGGCACGACGGGATGACGGGACGGAAGGTGGCGTTCCTCGGCGGGGGCCGGATGGGCGAGGCGCTCGTCTCCGGCCTGATCCGGTCGGGCGGCCGGAGCGTCGAGGAGATCATGGTGACGTGCCGGCGCGAGGAGCGGGCCCGGGAGCTGAAGGAGCGCTACGGGGTGGCGACCACGCTCTCGAACCCCGAGGCGGTGGCCTGGGCCGAGACCCTCGTGCTCACGGTGAAGCCTCAGGACATGGAGGTCCTGCTGGCCCAGATCGCGGGGAGCGTCCAGCCGGAGCACACCGTCATCAGCTTCGCGGCCGGGATCCGGACGTCCTTCGTCGAGCGGCACCTCCCGGACGCGATCCCCGTGGTGCGGGTGATGTCGAACGTGGCGGTGCTCGTGGACGAGGCGATGTCGGTCGTCTCGCCGGGCGCCCACGCCACGGAGGAGCACCTCGAGGTCGCGGAGGAGCTCCTCGGCTACGTGGGCAAGGTGATCCGGCTGAAGGAGGCCCACCAGGACGCCATCACCGCGACGAGCGGCTCGGGGCCCGCCTACTTCTTCCTGCTCGCGGAGGCCATGATCGAGGCGTGCATCCTGCTCGGGCTGTCGCGCGACGTGGCGACGGAGCTCATCGTGCAGACGATGCTCGGCTCGGCGAAGATGCTCCGCGACACCGGCAAGCACCCGGTGGAGCTGCGGGAGATGGTCACCTCGCCGGGGGGCACGACGATCGCGGCGATCCGGGTGCTCGAGGAGACGGGCGTGCGCGCCGCGTTCCTGAACGCGATCGACGCCGCCCGCCGCCGCAGCGCGGAGCTCGCGCAGGGCGGCGACGACGACTGACCGAGGAGGAGGAGACCGCGTGGGACGAGGGGATCGGGCCCCCGTGCGGTGGGCCCACGATCGGGAGCGCAAGAAGAAGGCCAGGGAGAAGCGCAAGGCCGCCGAGAAGTACGCGGCGCGGAAGGCCGCGAAGCGCGGCTGATCCGGCGCCGGGCTCAGGGTCGTCCGAGGCGGAAGCGGAGGACGCCGAGGCCCTCGGCCTCGATCTCGATCTCGGCGCCCGGCCACAGCCGCTCGCCGAACCGGTCGAGCTCGAAGGGGGCCGAGGCGAACGCCTCGCCGGCCTCGAGCCGCTCCTCCCGTGAGGCCGCCGCCACCTGCACGAGCAGGGTTCGGGCCGCACCGTTCAGGTTGCCCTTGGCCCACTCACGCCCGTCGACCCGCACGATGACGTACGAGGTCTGCGGATCGACCTCGTCGGGCGTGACCACCGCCGGGCCGAGGGCGACCGGGCTCCCGCGGAGGGTCGGCTCCGGCCCTCCCGAGCGGGGGTGGATGAGCAGGTCGCCGAGGAGGGTGTAGCCGAACACCCACCCCGGGACCTCCTCCCGCGCCAGGGCCCCCTCGACGGGTCGGCGGAGGACGGCGGCGATCCGCGGTCGGAGCTCGAGCCACCCGGCGCCGGATGGCCAGGGCGCGAGGTCGTCGGGGCCGACGACGGGCCGCTCGGCCGGCTCGGGGTCCGCGCTCCGCAGGGCCGTCGGCAGGATGGGCGCCAGCAGGCGGGGCCGTTCCACGGCGAACAGGGCCGCGTCGTCCCGCTCCAGGGCCGCCCGGGCGGCGTCGAGGACGGTCCCGCCGTTGCTCGCGACCAGTCGCTCCATCGTGCTCGGGTACGCCGGGTGACCGACCAGGTCGGGCA
>BEHO01000304.1 GCA_002898915.1 bacterium HR12 | reverse complement strand
GACCGTGGACTTCCAGCTCCCCTACGGCGAGTGGATCCGCCTGTTCCGTCGGCACGGCTTCACCGTGGAGGACCTCATCGAGCTCCGCCCCGCGCCGTCGGCGCGGACCACCTATCCCTGGTTCGCTCCGCTGGAGTGGGCGCGGCGCTACCCGGCCGAGAACATCTGGGTCGTGCGTCGGGAGGGCTGATGGCGGCCCGCTCGAGGCGCGCCGGGGTCGGGGCGGCGATGGCCGCGCTCGCGCTCATGATCGCCGCGGCGTCGCTGCCGGAGGCGCTCCGGCGCGCGGACTCGCCCCAGCTGAACGTGGTGGTGATCGTCACCGACGACCAACCGGCGAGCTCGATCCCGGCCCCCGTTCCGGTGATGCCCTTACTCCAGCGGGCGGCGCTCGACCCCTCGGGACACTGGGTGGTGTTCACGCGGGCCTTCGCGAACACGCCGCTCTGCTGCCCCTCCCGCGCCACGATGCTGACCGGCCGCTACGCGCACCACACGGGGGTCCTCACGAACGCCGACGGCGCGCGGCTCGACGAGACCCGGACCCTCGCCACGTGGCTCGACGACGCGGGGTACGAGACCGCCCTCGTCGGGAAGTACCTGAACGGGTACCCGTTCGGGCGCGGGCCCTACGTGCCCCCCGGATGGGACCGGTGGTGGGGGAAGCGCCAGGGGACCGCGGCGAGCATCTACCACGACTTCACCCTCATCGAGGACGGGACGGCGGTCGGCTACGGGCCTCGCGCCTACAGCACCGATGCGTTCGCCGCCGAGGCGGTGGCGTTCCTGCGCGAGGTGCCGCTCGACCGCCCCTTCCTCCTCTGGTTCGCCCCCACGGCGCCGCACCCCCCGGCCGAGCCGGCCCCGCGGCACGCGGGTCGCTTCGCCGGGCTCGCCGTGCCGGAGTCGCCGGCGGTGGGCGAGCCCGACGTGTCCGACAAGCCCGCCTGGGTCCGGGCCCTGCCGCCGCTCGACGCCGAGCGTCGCGAGGACCTGCGGGAGGCCTGGCGGCGGACCGCCGAGACCCTCCTCGCCGTGGACGAGGCGGTGCGCGCGATCGTGGAGACGCTCAGGGAGCGCGGCGAGCTCGAGGAGACGGTGATCGTCTTCACCTCCGACAACGGCCTCGCCTTCGGGGAGCACCGCTGGGACCGCAAGTCCTGCCCCTACGAGGCGTGCACGCGGGTGCCCCTGCTCGTGCGCGTCCCGGGGGTCGCGCACCGCGTCGTCCCGGCGCCCGTCTCCCTCGTCGACCTCGCGCCCACCCTCCTGGATCTCGCGGGGGTCCGCGCCCCGGCGCCGCTCGACGGCGCGAGCCTGGCCCCTCTCCTCGGGGGCGCGGGTCGGGGACCGGGGCCGGTCTACCTGGAGTTCGCCGGCGACGACCGCGTCCCGGCCTGGGGGGCGGTGCGGACGCGCCGCTGGCTCTACGTCGAGCTCGCCACCGGCGAGCGCGAGCTCTACGACCTCCGCCGCGATCCCGCCGAGCTGGAGAACCTCGCGACCGACCCCGCTCGAGCGGCTATCGTGGCGACCATGGCCGACGAGCTCGCCCGCGTCCGGGGCGGATGAGCCGCGCGGGGCGGGCGCTCGCGGCCGCCGCGGCGGTCGTCGCCGCGCTCGTCACGGATCCCGCAGCCTCCGCCCGGGCCGAGACCCCGCGTCCCGACGCGCCCTCCACCATCGTGCTCCTCGTCACCGACGACCAGCGCTCCGACACGCTCTGGGCCATGCCGACCGTGGAGCGCGAGCTCGTCCGGCGCGGCGCGAGCTTCCCCGACGCCTTCGTCGTCAACCCGATCTGCTGCCCGAGCCGGGCCACGATCCTCACCGGCCGCTACTCGCACTCCACGGGCGTCTACCGCCAGGTCCCGCCCTACGGTCGGTTCGAGTGGTTCCGGGACGACTCGACCCTCGCGACCTGGCTCCACGACGCCGGGTACGCGACGGGGCTGTTCGGCAAGTACCTCGACGGGTACCAGCACGCCGGGCTCACCGGGTACGTGCCGCCCGGGTGGGACCGGTGGATGGCCTTCATCCACGCGCAGTACTACGGGTACACGCTCTCGGTCGACGGGGCCGTGCGCCGGTACGGCGAGGCGCCGGAGGACTACTCGACGACCGTGCTCTCCCGGGCGGCGACGTCGTTCGTGCGCGAGACCTCGGGGCCGCTGTTCCTCTACCTCGCCCCAGCGGCGCCCCACGGTCCGGCGATCCCGGCGCCGGGGGACGAGGGCGCCTTCGAGGACCTGCCGCCCTGGCGCCCGCCCTCCTTCAACGAGGAGGACGTCTCCGACAAGCCGGCCTGGGTGCGGGACCTGTACCCGCTGGGTCGCGAGCGCGCGGAGCACATCGACGAGCTCCGGCGGAACCAGTACGCCTCGCTCCTCGCGGTGGACCGGATGGTCGGGGACCTCGTCCGGACCCTGCGCGAGACCGGCCGCCTCGAGGACACGCTCTTCATCTACACCTCCGACAACGGGATCCTCTGGGGCGAGCACCGCTGGCGCCGCAAGGAGGTCCCCTACGAGGAGGCGATCCGCGTCCCGCTCGTGATCCGCTGGGACGCCGGCGGGGTCGTGCCGGGGAGCCGCCCGACGGCGCTCGCCGCGAACGTGGACCTCGCGCCCACGATCGCCGACGCCGTGGGGATCCCCGCGCCGGGCGCCGAGGGGTGGAGCCTCCTCCCCGTCCTGCGGGGCGAGCGGACGCCGCTCCGGACCGACCTCCTCATCGAGCACCTGGCGGGGGCGAACCCGGTGC
>BEHO01000303.1 GCA_002898915.1 bacterium HR12 | reverse complement strand
TGGGGCGGCTGGCAGCCGCGGGAGCTCGACATCGGCGGCGGGTTCCCGAGCGCGCGGGACCCGATGAACCAGGAGATGCCCCGCTCCGAGTTCGTGCTCACGGCGCTCTCCTATCCCCTCATGGTGGCCCTCCGCGGCCTCGGCGAGCGCGCCTACCACGGGATCATGGGCGCCATGCTGCCGCTCCTCCGCGGCGAGCATCCCCGCCCGGCCCCGCCGCCGATCGAGGACTTCGCGCGGACCGTGACGGGGACCCTCCGCCGCGAGCTCCGCCGCCAGGGCGTGCGGACCGACGGCGTGCGCCTCCAGACGGAGCCGGGACGCTGGCTCTACGGCAACGCGGCGGTTCACCTCGCCCGGGTGAAGGTGGTGAAGCGCCAGAGGAAGCCGTACCCGTACGCCTGGGTGCTCACCGACACGACGTGCTTCTTCCTCGCCGGCGGAGCGTTCGAGCACAACCGGCATCCCTACCTCGTCGCGAACCGGGCGGACGCGCCGCGGACGCTCTCGGCCGACATCGTCGGGCACTCGTGCTTCGCCGACATCCTCGTCCTCGGCGCGAAGGTGCCCGAGTGCGAGCCGGGCGACGTCA
This sequence comes from bacterium HR12, assembly GCA_002898915.1. Lineage (GTDB taxonomy): Bacteria > Actinomycetota > UBA4738 > UBA4738 > HRBIN12 > HRBIN12. The sequence goes on along the minus strand of BEHO01000303.1, from coordinate 2,178 downwards.
TCGCGCTCCCCGACGCCGGCGCGTACCAGGAGTCCTCGGCCTCGAACTTCAACGCGCTGCCCCGCCCGGCCTCGGTCCTCGTCCACGGCTCGGAGGCCGAGCTCATCAAGCGGGCCGAGACCGTGGAGGACGTCTGGGCGCGCGACCTGGTTCCCGAGCGCGTGCGCACCGAGCCGCGGGGCGCCCGGACCTCGCCAACCGCGCCGTGACCCGGGACGTGGCGACCTGGGTCGTGGCCGGGCTCGAGCTCGTGGCGGCCGCGGCGATCGCGGCCTTCTGGCTCACCTGGCGGCGCGAGCCCCACGACGAGCCGTGGCTCCCCGCCGGGTACGTGGAGCACGAGGAGGTGTTCATCGCGCCCGACTCGGCGCTCGCGCTGGTGCTGGTCGCCTCGGCCGTGCTGCTCGTGCTGGAGGTGCCGCTCGGGCGGTCGCTCGCGCTCGTCGCCGCGGGCATGCTCGCGTTCCTCGGGATCATCGACCTCGCGTACTTCGCGCGGCACGGGATGTTCGCCCGCGAGCGGGGCGGGGTGCTGAACGCGGGGATCGTCGCGGGCGTGCTGCTGCTCGCGGCGATCCTGATCGTGCGCTTCGCGTGAGGAGGTGCGGATGGGACGGACCCCGGAGCTCGCGGACCGACACGTGATCGTGACCGGCGGCTCGAGCGGGATCGGGCTCGCGCTCGTGCGTCGGGTCTCGGCGCTCGGGGCGAAGGTCTCGGTCGTCGCGCTCGACGACGCCGACCTCGCGCGCCTGCGGGCCGAGCCGCCCCCGGGGCGTCATCCTCTCCACCTCGCGCCCGCCGACGTGGCCGACCGCGAGCAGGCCTACCGGGCGATCGCCTCGTGCCTCGAGCGCCACGGTCCGGCCGACGTCCTCGTGACCTGCGCGGGGGTCGTGCACCCCGGCTACTTCGAGGACCTGCCCGACGCCGTCTTCGAGCGCGACATGGCCATCGACTACTTCGGGACGCTCTGGTGCATCCGCGCCGTCCTGCCCGGCATGCTCGAGCGGGGGAGCGGGACGATCGTGTGCATCTCGTCCTTCGCCGGGCTCGTCGGGGTGTTCGGGATGGGCGCCTACTGCCCGCCGAAGTACGCCGTGCGGGGCCTGTGCGAGACCCTGCGCGTCGAGCTGAAGCCGCGCGGCATCCACGTGGCCGGCGTGTACCCGACCGACGTGGACACGCCGGGCCTCGCCGCCGAGATCCCGCAGCACCCGCCGGAGCAGGACGCGATGCAGGGCAAGATCCGCCCCATGAGCCCCGAGGTCGTGGTGGACGCGATCCTCGACGGCATCGCGCGGCGGCGGAAGCGGATCTATCCGGGCCGGTGGACCTGGCTGCTCGCGCGCGTCGCCAACGGTGCGCCGTGGGTGGCCGACCTCATCGCCGACCGCGCCGTGGCGAAGGCCGCCCGCCGCACCGGCCGCCTCGCCGGCCGCCCGCGCTGACCGCGCTGATCGCGCTCACCCGAGCGAGTCCAGGGCGGCGCGCAGGCGCGTGACCGGGCCGCGGACGCCGAGCTCGTCGGCGAGCTCGCGCAGGCCCTCGTCGTCGCGCTCCCCCCGCCAGCGGTCGACGGTCGCGTCCGGGTTCACCGGGACGAGACGCCGCATCGCCGCGAGGTAGCCACGCGCCTCCCGCAGCCTCGCACGGAGCGCGGGCTTCGCGGCGAGCGGTCCCGGCGCGGGCTGCTCGCTCTCGACCTCGGCGAGGATCCCGTCGAGCGAGCCGTACGCCTCGAGCAGGGCCCGGGCCGTCTTCTCGCCGACGCCCGGCACGCCGGGGAGCCCGTCGCTCGGGTCGCCCCGCAGGATCGCGAGATCCGCGTACCGAGAGGGAGGCACCCCGTACCGTTCCAGCACCGCGGCCTCGTCCAGCTCGAGCAGGTCCGAGACCCCGCGCACGGTGAACAGCAGCCGCACGACCGGGTCGCGCACGAGCTGGATCAGGTCGCGGTCGCCGCTCACGATCTCCAGGCGGTCGTCGGGCCCGGCGGAGGCGCAGATCGCGCCGATCGCGTCCTCGGCTTCCCAGCCGCGCGTCATCGCCTGCTCCATCTCCGTGAGGCCGAGGAGCTGCCGGAGCATGCTGAACTGCTCGGGCAGACCTTCCGGGTCGGGTGGGCGGTTGGCCTTGTACGCGGGGTAGAGATCGGTGCGCGCCGTTGGGCGCCAC
>BEHO01000302.1 GCA_002898915.1 bacterium HR12 | reverse complement strand
CGGCCAGGAGCTCACCTGCTCCGGTAGCCTGCGCGCGATGCCCACCGCCCAGGACCAGGTCGGGCCGTTGAGGCGTGTCTACGTCCGACCGCCCCGTGCGGTCGACCTCGCACGCTGGCGCGACTACGGTTGGCGGGCCGAGCCCGACCCCGAGCGCGCGGCCGAGGAGCACCGGGCCCTCCGGGCCGAGCTCGAGCGCGTCGGCGCGGAGGTCATCGTGGGCGAGACGCCGGTGGCGGGCGACCCCGACGCGATCTACGTCTACGATCCGGTGCTCCCGACCGACCGGGGCGTCATCCTGCTCCGACCCGGCAAGCCGGGACGGCGGGCGGAGCCGGAGGCCGTCGCCCAGGACCTCCGGGCCGCCGGCGTTCCCGTGCTCGGCGCGCTCGAGGCTCCGGCCTGCGCCGAGGGGGGCGACCTGTTCTGGCTCGATCCCGGGACCCTCGTCGCGGGGCGCGGGTACCGCACCAACGATGCCGGCATCGCCGCCCTCCGGAGCCTCCTGCCGGACGTGGAGGTGCTCGCCGTCGACCTCCCCCACCTCCACGGGCCGAGCGAGTGCCTGCACCTGCTCTCGCTCCTCTCACCCCTCGACACGGACCTCGTCGTCTGCTACCCGCCGCTCGTACCGGTCCGCCTGATGCAGGAGTTCGAGACCCGAGGGATCGGCATCGTCGAGGTTCCGGAGGCCGAGTTCCCCACGATGGGGCCGAACGTCCTCGCGCTCGCCCCGCGGGTCGCGCTCGCCCTGGAGGGGAACCCCGAGACGAAGCGTCGGATGGAGGCGGCGGGCGTGGAGGTGCGGACCTACGTAGGCGAGGAGATCAGCCGCAAGGGCGACGGCGGGCCGACCTGCCTCACCCGTCCCCTCCTGCGCGGCTGAGCCGCGGCTCGACGGGTCGCCATCCGGGGGGCAGACGGCCCTCGTCCCGGGCCCGGGCCGAGCGGGCCAGGAAGCGCGCGAGGCGGAGGGGCTCGGGGGTGCGTGCCCGTCCCGTGGCGCAGGCGAGGACGACGCGGCAGGCGGTCTCGACGTCCGTCCGCCACGCGGCGTGCACGCACACCGGTCGGGCCCCCGGACGGGTGCGGACCAGGCGCCCCACCTCGCGGCCGCCGAGCAGCAGCCGCCCCTCGGCGTCGGGCGTCGCGACGAGCGGTCGATCCGTGACGCCCACCGTCGGCAGGTCCAGCACCGCCCCGAGATGCAGCGCGAGCCCCGCCCCGCGCGGGTGGTCGCGTCCGGTCGCGTCGACCAGCAGCACGTCGGGCCTGCCGGCGAGGGCCCGAACCGCGGCCTCCAGCGCCGGGCCCTCACGAAGCGCGAGGTACCCCGGCTCGTACGGAGCGTCCACCGAGAACGCCAGCTCCGCACGGGCTTCCCCCGCGACGGCCGCGGCCCATCCGCGCTCGAGGCCGGATCGGTCGGCTCGGGTGGAGAACGCCGCGAACACCGCGCCGACCGTGTAGGGCTCCCGGGCGACCCACGGCTCCGGGGAGCGGCGCGCGAGCTCGCGCTGCAGGTCCTCGAGCCCCTCGCGGCTCCGCGCCCAGCGGGTCACCCGTTACCCGATGCCCCCTGGTCACGCCCCTGATCGCGGAGGAACCGCTCGAGCTCCTCCGCGAGCTCCTCGCCGGTCGGCATCGGGCTCGGCTCGCCGGTCCCCTCGCGCTCGAGCTGGCGGACGTACTCGGCCAGCGCGGGATCGTCGGCCACCTCCTCGTCGACCCGCCGCTGCCACCCCTCGGCGATGCGCGCCACGTCGCCCAGGTCCACATCGAGCCCGACGACGTCCCGGAGCGCCCGGAGCAGCGCGAGCGCCACCTTCGGGTTCGGACCCGCCGGGAGGTAGTGCGGCGCCGCCGCCCAGAGCGAGAGCGAGGCCACCCCCACCGCGGGCGCGGCATCGTGCAGGACCCCGACGATCCCGGTCGGCCCCTCGTACCGGGCCGGCTCGACGCCCGGCCGGGCGAGCCACTCGGGGTCGGTGCTGGAGGCGCTCACCGGCGCCGGGCGGGTGTGGGGGACGTCGGCGAGGAACGCCCCCAGGGTGACGAGGAGCTCGACCCGGAGGTCCGTGGCCACGCGGAGGATCTCCTGCGTGTACGTCCGCCACCGCACGTTCGGCTCGACCCCGAGGAACAGCACGAGGTCCCGTTCACCGGCCCGCGCGAGGAAGAAGTCGTTCCGGGGCCACTCGAGGCGGCGCGTGAGGCCGGGCTCGAGCCGCACGGTCGGGCGGTTCACCTGGAAGTCGTAGAACTCCTCCGGGTCGATGGAGGCGAAGCGTCGACCGGCCGACCGGTCCCGGAGGTGCCGGAGGGCGGTCGTCGCAGCCTCGCCCCCGTCGTTCCAGCCCGCGAAGGCGCACACCATCACCGGACGTGCGACCTCGGGGCGGAAGATCCACTCGACGGAGCTCACCCCTCCAGTCTCGTCCTCGCGCGGGCGACTGTCACCGTCCCGGCGAGGGCGCGTGGCTCCGCCGGCCCCGGTCGGGACGGGGCTCAGGAGGCGAGGAGGACGTGGGCGCCACGGCGCTCGAGGATCCCCTCGACGACGAGTCGCCGCACGGCCTCCCGCACGCGCTCCTCCGGCTCGCGGAGGGCGGCGGCGAGCTCGCCGACGGTCGCCGACGGACGGGCCCGGAGCGCGCGCACGACGGCCCCACGGACCTGGCGCATCGAGCCCGCGAAGGGCTCCGTCCGGCGGGAGGGTCGCGACGCCGGGTCCGCCTCGCCGCCGACCCAACGGCACCCCGTCCGGAGCGGGC
>BEHO01000301.1 GCA_002898915.1 bacterium HR12 | reverse complement strand
CCCGTCCTGTACAAGAAGTCCTACTACCTCGTGCCGGAGGAGACCGGGGCGAAGGCGTACGCACTGCTCCGCCGCGCCCTGTCCGAGGAGAACAAGGTGGGGATCGCCAAGGTCTCCTTCCGCGACAAGGAGCACCTCGCCGCGCTCCGCTTCAAGGGCGACGTGTTCGTGCTGGAGACGATGTACTGGCCGGACGAGATCCGCGAGCCGGCCTTCGACACCCTCGGGCGGGACGAGGACGTGCGGCCGAACGAGGTCGCCATGGCCAAGCAGCTGATCGAGAGCCTCACCGAGCCGTGGGACCCCACCCGGTACCGCGACGAGTACCGGGAGGCCCTGCTCGAGCTGGTCGAGAAGAAGCTCGCGGGCGAGCCGGTCGAGGTCCCGGAGGAGGCGCCGCCGGCTCGGATCGTGGACCTCATGGCGGCCCTGAAGGCCTCGGTGGAGGCGGCCAAGGCCCGGGCGGAGGCCCCGGCGCGCGCGAGGCGGACGGCGCGAGGCACGGCCTCGAAGGGACGGACCGCGCGCAAGGCGACGGCGAAGACGTCCGCGCGCAAGACCGCCGCGAGCAAGGCCGCGACCGCCAAGAAGGCGGCCGCGCCCCGGAGGAAGGCCGTCGGCGAGTAGGTCGGTCCTCGGGCTACGCTTGGGCCCGGAGGGACGAGGGTGAAGCTGGTCGTGGCGGTCCTCAAGCCGCACAAGCTGGAGGAGGTCAAGGAGGCGCTGCGGGAGCTCGGCGTCGCCGGCCTCACGATGACCGAGGTCGAGGGCTTCGGGCGCCAGCGCGGCCACACCGAGGTCTACCGGGGCGCCGAGTACCAGGTGGACTTCGTGCCGAAAGTGAAGGTCGAGGTCCTCTGCGAGGACGAGCGCGCGCCGGAGATCGTCGAGGCCATCGAGCGGGCCGCCAGCACCGGCCGGATCGGGGACGGGAAGATCTGGGTCCTCACGGCCGAGGAGGTCGTGCGGATCCGGACGGGAGAGCGGGGCCCCGACGCCCTCTGAGGTGGAGCGCGAGCGCCCGGTGCCGGTCGCCCGCCTCCTCCGGGAGCGCGCGGCCCTCGACCGCGCCTACTCGCCGGGGCACCACGGGCGGTGGTCGGCCTCGCGTCGCGCCGCCATCGTCGACGCCTGCCTGCGCGAGCTCTTCGCGGCGGCCGGACCCCCCGCGGGGATCGCCCTGGTGGCCCTCGGCGGCTACGGCAGATCCGAGCTCGCGCCCTGCTCGGACGTGGACCTCCTGCTCCTGCACGAGGGGGAGGATCCGGGCGCCGTGGCGCGGGTGGCGGATGCGCTCCTGTACCCCCTGTGGGACGCGGGCCTTCGGCTCGGGCACGCGGTGCGGACCCCGGAGGAGTGCGTCGCCGTCGCGGAGGAACGCCTCGACACGGCCACGGCGCTGCTCGACGGGCGCGCGCTCGCGGGGAACGCCGAGCTCTGGGAGCGGACCCGAACGACGCTCGTCTCGCGGCTCGGCGCCGAGGGCTTCGCCGATCGCCTCCTCGCCGACGCCGAGGCTCGTGCGGAGCGCTTCGGCCACGTCGGTCACCTGCTCGAGCCGGACCTGAAGGAGGGCGCCGGCGGGCTGCGGGACGTCCACGCCCTCGGCTGGCTCGCCGCCGTCCTCGGGGGCGAGCGCGACCTCGGGGTGCTGCGCGCCCGCGGGCTGCTCCGCGCCGCCGAGGCCGCCGCCCTGGAGGACGCCCACGAGCTCCTGCTGCGGGTCCGGAGCGCGCTCCACCTGGAGACCGGCCGGGCCGCCGACCGGCTCCACCTGGAGCAGCAGCCGCAGGTCGCGCGGTGGCTCGGCTTCGCCGACGAGCCCGATCTCCCGGCGGTGGACGCGTTGATGCGTCGCGTGTTCGAGCACGCCCGTCAGGTCGAGCACGTGCACCGCTCGGTCCTCTCGCGGCTCCTGCGCGGCGGCGTGGCGCCGAGGGTCGAGCCGAGCCCCGAGGGCGTGCTGCGCGCCCTCGTCGAGGTGGCCCGGGTGGACGGTGTGCCCTCGGCCGAGACGCTCGACGCGATCGAGGCCGCCGACGTCCCCGAGGAGGTCCCGTGGACCGAGGGCGTGCGCGAGGCCTTCCTCGCGCTCCTCCTCCAGGGCGAGGCCGGCGCCCGCATGCTCGAGGTCCTCGACCGGCTCGAGCTCCTCGTCCGGTTCGTGCCGGAGTGGCGCCTGGTCCGGTGTCGCCCTCAGCGGGACCCGTACCACCGCTACCCGGTGGACGTGCACCTGCTCCGGACGGCGGTCGAGACCGTTCGCCTCCTCGCCGACCCCGGCGACGACCCCGTGGCGGCCGAGGCGGTCGCGGCGCTCGGGTCACGCGAGGCGCGCCAGGGCCTGCTGCTCGGGGCGCTCCTCCACGACATCGGCAAGGTGGGCCGGGGCCGCCACGTGGCGGTCGGGCGCGAGCTCGCCGATCGCGTCCTCGCCCGCATGGGGCCGCCCGATCCCGCGCGGGAGCTCGCGCGGTTCCTCGTCGCCGAACACCTGCTCCTCGGGGACACCGCGACCCGCCGCGACCTGGGGGACGAGGACCTCCTGCTCGGGGTGGCGGCGCGGGTCGGGTCGCCGGAGCGCCTGGCCGCCCTGTACCTCCTCACCGTGGCGGACGCGGCGGCGACGGGCCCGGCCGCGTGGACCCCGTGGCGGGCGACGCTCGTGCGCGAGCTCGTGGCGAAGCTGGAGCGGACGCTGGAGCGCGGGGAGGCGGGGCCCGAGACCGCCGCGATCCTCGCGGAGCGGGAGGCAGCGGTCCGCGCGCTCCTCGCGCAC
>BEHO01000300.1 GCA_002898915.1 bacterium HR12 | reverse complement strand
AGATGGACACGCCGCGGCGGGCGGCCTCGTGCCGCAGCCGCGCATCGAGCTCCTCGGGCAGCTTCACGGTCGTGCGCTTCATGTATGCGAGCATACCCCAGTCGAGCCTCCGCGCGCCCCGCGACCGGGGGCCATCGACCCTTCCGAAGAGGGGAAGCACGACGAGCCACTCGACCAGCAGGACCCCCACCCACACGGTGGGGATGTCGAGCGGATGAGGGGGGTTCACGGCCCGATCGTACCCCCGCCGCGCCCCACGCCCTGCGCGCGGTCCCGATGCGTAGCCTCGGACTCAGCGCTCCGGGCCCGGAGCTGACGAGGCGGGCGGCTCCGTGACCAGCTCGAAGAGGGACCCGAGCCGCCCTTCCCGCCTCCGCGCCGCGTCCAGCCGCAGGAGGTTCGAGGTCGAGGGCGCCGCACGGACGAACCCAGGGAGGGCCGCGAGGAGCCCGATCGGGTACAGCCAGGACGCGCCCGTGATGAAGGTCCCGATGAAGGCGACGAGGGCCGGAACCTCGGCCGCCGCGACCCGGAGGAAGAACGTCGTCCGGTACCGCGGGAGCAGCTCCTCCCGATCGGCTCGGAGAACCCGCCGACCGACCCGCTCCCCGAGGCCGAACACCGCAACGCCCAAGGCGAGCACCCCTCCGGCGAAGGCGCCCGCGGCGGGTGATGGCTCCGGAACGCGGGTGCCGGACGATGGTTCCGTGATGAAGGACAGCACGAACCAGTACAGCACGAGCGCGAGGACGAACGCGAGGTACAGGTACCGCATCGAGAGGAGGTCGAGACGTGACGCCATCCGCCTCCGACGGCCGGGGAGCATGATCTCCAAGGACAGCATCGGCCCGATCCACAGCGGCCAGCCCGGGTCGCGCGCGAGCAGCTCCGCCTCCGCCGGGCCGGCGCGCTCGCGGACCCGGCGCGCCATCCCGCTCACGTACCACGCGATCGCCGGACCCAGCAGCGCGCCGACCCACACCCACGCGCCTGAACCGTCCACCGACCCCGCCGCCGTGGCCAGGGCGGTCGCCCCCCCGAACGCCGACAGGCCGATGCCGAGGACGTGCCACCACAGCCGGGCTCCGAGGCGCTCGGCCCTCGCCCCCCGGATGAAGGCCCCGCGGGCCTCCACGACCATGCCCACGGCGCGGATCCCCAGGGCGACGGGGGGCAGTCCTTCCGGGGTGGGTTCGGCCATGGAGGCGGTTCAGGCACGGCGTCCGGTCACGGTGCTCGCAGGATAGTGGTCGATGCTCGCCCGAGCAACACAGCTATCGTGGCCAGTGCGGAGATCCCCCGAGGGGTCAGCGGGGCGATCGGCGTCGCCGCGACACCTCCCACCGTTCTTGCGCGTCCACGCCGGAGCCCGTCGCAGGTGAAGGAGGCGTACCCGTGACCGGGGGTCATCGGGCGGGTCTGTTGCGCGGGAGCCGCGCCCGTTAGCCTAGGTTGCGCAGCGTTCCGGCCCGAGGGACCTCACGATGACCGTTCGTCACGCCGCGGGGCCCGCGACCGCGTCCGGGGGACGCGTCGTGGGGCTTCCCCTCCGCAACCTCGACGTGCTGCCCGAGGGCACGGTGGAGCGGATCCACGCCGCGACCCTCCGCGTGCTCGAGCGCACCGGGGTCGAGGTCCGCTCGGAGGCCGTGGTGCGACGGCTGGTCGCCGCGGGCGCCCGCGCCGACGAGCACGCCCGCCGGGTCACGTTCCCCCCGGCGCTCGTGGAGGAGGCGCTCGCCCGCGCCCCGCGCACGCTCCGGCTCGCGGGACGGGACCCCGCCTGCGACCTCGTGCTCGACGGCTCGACCGGGTACCTCGCGGTGGACGGCAACGCCGCCGAGATCCTCGACCTCGAGACCGGCGAGCGCCGGCCCTCGACCAAGGCCGACCTCGCGGAGATCACCCGCGTCGCCGACGCCCTCCCCGAGATCGGGTTCCTCTGGCAGCCGGTCGCCGCCCGCGACCAGCCGCTCCCGGTGCAGCCCCTGCACGAGCTCCACGCCCAGTACGCGAACACCACGAAGCACGTCCAGCTCATGACCGCCGCCCTGCCGGAGCAGGCGCGCGGCGCGGTCGAGATCGCGACCATCGTCGCCGGGGGCGAGGCCGAGCTCCGGGCCCGGCCGGTGCTCTCCTCGTTCCAGACGAGCCTCTCGCCCCTCACCTACGACGGGCCGCCGCTCGAGGCCGCGGCGATCTACGCCGAGGCGGGGGTGCCGGCCGGGTTCGTCGCCATGCCGATCTCGTGCGCGACGGCGCCGGCCACGCGGGCCGCGGCGCTCGTGCAGTCCAACGCCGAGATCCTGGCCGGGATCGTCGCCCTCGAGCTCCTCGTGCCCGGCGCGCCGACCTTCTACGGGGCCTGCGGCACGGTCATGGACCTCCGGACGGGGGCGGCGGCGTGCGGGGGACCCGAGGACCTCCTGTTCCAGATGGCCGGGGCCCAGCTCGCCCGACGCTACGGCCTGCCCTCGAGCATCGGCACGTTCGCCACGGGATCCAAGGCCCCGGACTGGCAGGCGGGGGTCGAGAACGGCCTCTCGGCCGTGGCCTCCTGGCTCGGCGGCGCCGACATGCTCTGCGGGGCGGGACTGCTCTACGGGGCGCGCGTGTACTCGATCGTCGAGCTCCTGCTCGACGCCGAGGTCTTCTCCCTCGTGCGCTCCATGACCGAGGGCGTGCCCGACACCGACTAGGACCTCGCGGTGGAGGTCATCGCCGAGGTCGGACCCGGCGGGCACTACCTCGCGCAGCCGCACACGCTCCGGCACATGCG
>BEHO01000299.1 GCA_002898915.1 bacterium HR12 | reverse complement strand
AGAACGCGGCGATCCGTCGGGGGATCCCGCCGAAGGAGTGGACGTACGCCAACATCGAGCAGCAGGCGCGGTCCTTCCGCCGGATGGGGATGTCCTTCGACTGGACGCGGCGCCTCCACACCTGCGACCCGGAGTACTACCGCTGGACCCAGTGGCTGTTCCTCCGGTTCTTCGAACGCGGCCTCGCGTACCGGAAGACGGCGCCGGTGAACTGGTGCCCGAAGGACGCCACGGTCCTCGCGAACGAGCAGGTGGTGGGCGGGACGTGCGAGCGCTGCGGCACGCCGGTCGAGCGGCGGGACCTCACCCAGTGGTTCTTCCGCATCACCGCGTACGCCCAGCGGCTGCTCGACGACATGGACCAGCTGGAGGACTGGCCCGAGCGCGTCATCACGATGCAGCGGAACTGGATCGGCCGGTCCGAGGGCGCCCAGGTGACGTTCCGGATCGAGGAGACGGGCGACGAGGTCGAGATCTTCACCACCCGTCCCGACACGCTGTGGGGCGTCACGTTCTTCGTGTTCGCCGTCGAGCATCCGCTCGTGCCGAAGCTGGCCGAGGTGGGCGGCACGTGGGACCGGGTGCGCCCGCTCATCGACAAGGTGCGGGCGACGCCGCTCACCAAGCGCGAGGAGGCCGATACGACGGAGGGGGTGGCCCTCGGGGTTCACGCGGTGAACCCCGTGAACGGGGAGCGCGTCCCCTGCTTCGTCGCCCCCTACGTCCTCATGGAGTACGGGACCGGCGCGATCATGGCCGTCCCGGCCCACGACGAGCGGGACTTCGCCTTCGCCCGCGCCCACGGGATCCCGATCCGGGTCGTGATCCAGCCGACCGAGGGCGCGCCGCTCGAGGCCGAGCGCATGACCGAGGCCTACACGGGCGAGGGCGTGATGGTGGCCTCCGGTCCGTTCGACGGGGAGGCGACCCCCGCGGCGATCCCCAAGGTCTGCGCGTGGCTCGAGGCGCAGGGCCGCGGCCGGGCGACCGTCACCTACCGGCTGCGGGACTGGCTGATCAGCCGGCAGCGGTACTGGGGCGCGCCGATCCCCATCGTGCACTGCCCCGACTGCGGGGAGGTGGGCGTGCCCGACGACCAGCTCCCGGTGGAGCTGCCCGAGGACGTGGACTTCCAGCCGGGCGGTGAGTCGCCGCTCGCGCGCCACCCCACCTGGAAGCACACGACGTGTCCCCGGTGCGGGCGTGACGCCGTGCGGGACACGGACACGATGGATACGTTCGTCGACTCGTCCTGGTACTTCTTCCGCTACTGCTCGCCGCGGTACGAGGGCGGACCCTTCCGGACCGAGGACGTCGAGCGCTGGATGCCCGTCGACCAGTACACGGGCGGCGTCGAGCACGCCATCCTGCACCTCCTGTACTCGCGGTTCTTCACGAAGGTGCTCTACGACATGGGGCTCGTCTCGTTCACGGAGCCGTTCCCGCGCCTCATGAACCAGGGCCAGGTGATCTACGGCGGGGCCGCGATGAGCAAGTCCAAGGGCAACATCGTCGAGCCCATGCCGATCGTGGAGCGCTGGGGAGCCGACACCATGCGGCTCATGATGCTGTTCGCCGGCCCGTTCGAGGACGACATCGATTGGAAGCTCATCGCGCCGGATCCCGAGCGCCGGCCCGGGGTGAACGCCTGGCTCGGGAGGGTCTTCCAGGCCGTGGCCGACGCCGCGGCCCGGCAGGCTCCCGAGCCCGAGGAGCTCGTCCGGCTGACCCATCGGACGATCAAGGGCGTGACCGAGGATCTCGACCGGTTCCGGTTCAACACCGCGATCGCGAAGCTCATGGTGCTCTCGAACGAGATCCGTCGCGCGCTCGACGCCGGGCACGGGGCGAGGGGAGCGGCGGAGGCGCTCGTGCAGATGCTCGCGCCGCTCGCGCCGTTCGCCGCCGAGGAGCTCTGGCGCGAGGACCTCGGCCATCCTGAGAGCGTCCACGTCTCCCGATGGCCCTCCTACGACCCCGAGCTCGCGCGGCAGGAGCGCGTCACGCTCGTGGTCCAGGTGGACGGGAAGGTCCGGGACCGGATCGAGGTCGACGCCGACGTCGACGAGGCCACCTGTCGCGAGCTCGCGCTCGGATCCGAGCGGGTCCGCCGCGCCCTCGGTGATCGGGAGGTCCGGACCGTGATCGCGCGACCGCCGCGGCTCGTGAACCTCGTGACGCGGGGCTGAGCGGGCCTCCGCCGGAAGACCTACGACGGTCCTCCTCAACCGGCCCTTCGGCCGGCCCGATACTGCATCGGGAGGCCGGCGTCGCCCCATCGCGGCCGGCCGGAAGGAGACCCATGGGAGCGGACGGACGACGAGCCCTCGGGGCCACGACGCGTGCGCCCGTATGCGACGCGCTCCGTACGGAGCGGTGGATCGCCGTCGTGCGCCTCGCGGTCGTGCTCGTGGTGATCGAGATCCACGTCCTCTCGCGCGTCACGGGGCTGACGCGCGGGCCCGTCGCGCTCCTCGTCCTCGCCCTCGCCCTCGCCTACGCGATCGCCGCCTTGTTCCTGTTCGGTCCGCACGAGCCCTCGATCGCCGTGCGGGCGGCCGTGCTGCTCATCGACACGGCCTTCGTCACGGGCTGGGTGCTCGTCACCGGCGGCGCCCCGAGCGAGTACTGGGCCCTGTACCTGATCGTGGTGATCTCGGCCGGGATGCGGTTCGATCTCGTGACCACGATGGGGGTCGCCGCGGGCATCGACGTGCTGTACGGGGCGCTCGTGCTCGCGGGGGGCGACCTGCCGCGTGAGCTCGCGCTGTACCGGCTCTCGCTC
>BEHO01000298.1 GCA_002898915.1 bacterium HR12 | reverse complement strand
CGGGCTGGACGACCCGATCGCGTGCCACGCGTTCCGCCCCGTCGTCACCGTGTACGCCGCCCGGCTCGCCGCCGTCCCGGGCGTGGCCGGGTTGGCCGGCTCGAGCGGCTGCCCCGGACCGGTCGGGTTCGCCGAGCCGAGCGCCGGCAGGCCGTGGCACGTGTTGCAGGTCGCCGTCACGGTGTTCGACGCCAGCAACGCGTAGTCGGCCGGCGCCTTGTGCACCGTGTGGCACTGCAGGCAGTAGTTCGTGCTCGCCGAGTAGCCACCGTGCGGCGAGATGTTCGATCCCACGGGGTCCCCGAGCTTCGGGGGCGTGGGTCCGTCCGCCGCGAAGGCGGCCCAGCCGAGCGCGAACACCACGATGCCGACGATGGCCGCCACCATCCCGATCCGTTTCGTCACGTCGTCACCTCCTTTCCCCGCTTCCTCTCGCTCGCCATCCGTATGCGCTCACCCTGCGTCCGCAAATCCCCCCTCCCGGGTCCGAAATTGCTATTTCTCATGCCTACGCCAACTGTAGGGATCGCATGGTCCCGGCGGCACGGTCCGAGGGTCCCGAGGCGCACGGGACCTTAGGGCGCGAACCGGACCGATCCGGTCCGGTTCCGATGGGAAATGGTCACGGCCGGTCGCCCCCCCGGTCCCGGGCCCTTCGTCCGTCCTGCGCCGGACGCCGGCGGGGGTACCGTCCGGGTGACGGATCGATGCTCGGGCGCCGCTCGGCCACGTGGATCGCCCTCTCCGGCCTCGGCCTCTCGGGGTTCGGGTGGGTTGTAGCCGTCCCGCCCGCCCCGGCACGGCCCGGCGCCGTCGTCCTCCCCGCATCCACCGCGGTCGTCCTGCTGGACGCCCGCTCGGCCGACACCCCCTCCGTCGTCGCCGAGGATCGACGCACAGAGATCGCCCTCGCCTCCGACGAGCGCACGCGCCGCCCGTCGAAGAAGGCGCCGCCTCCGCCCACCGGGCTCGCGGTCGTCGCCGCGGACCGGAACCTCCTCACCTGGGACCCGACCGCGGACCCCGACGTGGTCGCCTACCGGATCGAGCGGGCCCGGGCGCCCGACGGCCCCTTCGAGCTGATCGGGACCACGGCGGTGGGGGTCGAGACGTTCACCGACACGCCCGGCCGACGGGGGATCTTCTGGTACCGGGTCAGCGCGGTCGACGCCAAGGGGCGCGTGGGGCCGCCCTGCGACCCGGTCTCCAGCGACGACGTGCTGATCTCGAAGGAGATCGGCCCCGAGGGAGGCGTCATCGAGCCGACCACCGGCACCGTCCGCCTGGAGATCCCCGCCGGCGCACTGACCGGGACGGTCCGGTTCACCATCGACCAGCTCGAGACCCCACCACCCCCGGGGATCAACCGGGTCGCCGTCAGCCGGAGCTTCGACATCTCGCCCGAGGGGCTCACGTTCGAGGTGCCGGCCACGCTCACCCTCGCCCTCGATCCGCCGGCCGACTACCCCCTGCCGCGCGCGTACCCCGCCGACACGACCTGGGTCCAGTACTGGACGGGCTCGACCTGGGCCAGCCTCTCCGGGGCGGTCGTGGACGAAGCCGCGATGACCGCGACGGTGCGGCTCACGCACCTCTCGACCTACGGCGCGAACGGCGTGACCGAGCCCCACGGCGGCTATTCCAGCCAGACCCAGCTCTGCGGCTACTGTCACACGACCCACCGCGCGCCCGGTCCCAACCTCCACCCGTACCCGACGGAGAAGGAGACCTGCTACCAGTGTCACGACGGGGTCGGGGCGAGCACCGACATCCGGGGCGAGTTCGGGGAGACCGTGATCGGCTCCTCGACCAAGGCCTCCTACCACCCCGTGCCGGCCCCGCGGGACGGATACACCCTCGTCTGCGGCGACTGTCACACCCCGCATCGCCTCAGGACGGAGGTCACGAAGCTCCTGCGGGTCTGGGACGGGGTCTCCTACACCCCCGACGGCAAGAAGGTCTACACGTACTCGACGGCCGAGAGCCCGATCGGCAACGCCTTCTGCTACGCGTGTCACGGCGCGACGTCGGCGTACCCGGCACCCTTCGGCGACCACACGGCGTTCGCCACGAGCGCCCACGGCACCGACCCCGACGTCCCGGCGCCCCCGCCCGGCGCGACCGGCGCGAGCAGCGGGATCACCTGCCTCGCCTGCCACGAGCCCCACGCCTCGGATCAGCGACGGCTCACGCTCGAGGGGCAGAAGGAGGAGGCTCTCTGCTACCGGTGCCACACGCAGGCCGACCCCAACACCTCCGGCGGCTCCAACCCGTACCTGGCGTTCACGGCGGCGGCCAACGACTACGTGGCGGACACGAACGGCGTCCGCCTCTTCCACCCGATCTCCGACGCCGACCAGCCCGCGGGTCGGCGCGTGGAGTGCGTCTCCTGCCACAACGCGCACCTCGCCGACAAGACCGACGGGCCCGGGACGAGCAAGATCGTGGACCCGGCGAACGTCGGCCAGAAGTTCCTCATCACCTGGCAGGACCCGAACATGAACCGCGGCACGATCACGCAGTTCTGCGTGCGCTGCCACGTGAGCCCCACCACCACCCAGCCCATCCAGGCCGGGACCTGGGTGCCGTACACCATCCGGCTCGTGACCGACACGGGCCGGAACAACGACGGGAGCGGGACGCCCCACGACAAGTTCACGCTGTCCGAGTGGAACTCGCGGACGGCCGAGCACGGGGGCGGGGCCACGAACCCGCTCGCGTGCACCGCGTGCCACGACGTCCACGGGTCCTCCAACGCGTACCTGCTCCGTGAGCGGATCGTGAACC
>BEHO01000297.1 GCA_002898915.1 bacterium HR12 | reverse complement strand
CCGATGCGCGAGGAGCCCCGTTTGACGGAAGCGGCCCGCGATCTGGGCCTCGAGGAAGCGAAGGAAACGATCGCCGCGCGGGGTCGTGAGCGCGGGTTCGTCACGTCGGAGGATCTCCTCGAGGCCGTCCCGGCGGAGGACTTCTCGCCCGAGCAGGTCGAGGACTTCCTGTCGCAGATCGAGGAGCACCTACGCGGCGAGGGGATCGAGGTCATCGGCCTCCCGGGCGACGAGGGGGACGTCGTCGCCCAGCGCGCGATCGAGGCGGATCTCCTCAAGGCGCCGACGAACGACCCGGTCCGGATGTACCTGAAGGAGATCGGGAAGGTCCCGCTCCTGAACGCCGCACAGGAGGTGGACCTGGCGCGGCGGATCGAGGCGGGCGAGTTCGCCACGGCGCTCCGCGAGTCGATCGAGAAGGACGGGAAGGTGGATGCGAAGCAGCTCCGCCGCGTCGTGGAGGCCGTCGTCGCGATCCGCGAGCACCAGCTGGAGAAGTTCGGGAAGGTCGAGGGGATCGGCCGGGACCGGATCGCGAAGTCCTGGAAGCCGAGGTCCCCCGAGGAGCTGGACGACTTCCTGCGGCGGGTGGAGCGGGACGGACAGCTCGCCAAGCGCAAGCTCATCGAGGCGAACCTGCGCCTCGTCGTCTCCATCGCGAAGCGGTACGTGGGCCGCGGCATGCTCTTCCTGGACCTGATCCAGGAGGGCAACCTCGGGCTGATCCGGGCCGTCGAGAAGTTCGACTACTCCAAGGGCTACAAGTTCTCCACCTACGCCACCTGGTGGATCCGCCAGGCCATCACCCGGGCCATCGCCGATCAGGCCCGCACGATCCGGATCCCCGTGCACATGGTCGAGACCATCAACAAGCTGGTCCGGATCCAGCGGCAGCTCCTCCAGGACCTCGGCCGGGAGCCGACGGCCGAGGAGATCGGGCAGCAGATGGGGATCCCGGCGGAGAAGGTCCGGGAGATCCTCAAGGTGAGCCAGGAGCCGGTGAGCCTGGAGACGCCGATCGGCGAGGAGGAGGACTCCCACCTCGGCGACTTCATCGAGGACTCGGACGCCGTGGTCCCCGTGGACGCCGCGAGCTTCATCCTCCTCCAGGAGCAGCTCGAGGCCATCCTCCACACCCTCTCCGAGCGCGAGAAGAAGGTCATCCAGCTCCGGTTCGGGCTCCTCGACGGGCACCCCCGGACGCTCGAGGAGGTCGGGCGGGAGTTCGGCGTCACCCGGGAGCGGATACGCCAGATCGAGAGCAAGACCCTCTCCAAGCTCCGTCACCCGAGCCGCAGCCAGAAGCTCCGCGACTACCTCGAGTAGCGGCGGCGCGCAACGCCCTTGCGCGCTCGCACCCTCGGTGCCTACCATCCGCCCGTCCCCGAGGTCGGAGGGAGCGATGCGGAGCGAGTTCGACGCTGTGCTGCGGACGCCGACGGGTCGGCGCGCGTTCCTGAAGTACCTGGCGATGGCGGGCGGCATGGGGGTGCTGGCCGCCTGCCGGAAGAACGTGATCGCCGAGGGCGGGGGCGAGACGTCGCCCACCGCCACGCGGCCTCCCCTCGAGGAGGAGCCGGGCGTCCTGCACGTGTACGAGTGGGCGGGCTACGAGGCGAAGTGGATCTGGCGCGACTACGCGCGCAAGGGCTACCCCGAGCCGAAGTTCTCCTTCTACACCAACACCGAGCAGGCGATCGCGAAGACCGCCGGGGGCTACCGCTGGGACGTCTCGCACCCGGAGACCGAGTACATCCAGGACTACCTGAACCTCGGCCTCATCCAGCCCTGGGACACGTCGCTGATCTCGAACTGGCCGGACCTGAACCCCGCGCTCCAGGCCTTCGGGCAGGTCGACGGGAAGCAGTACGAGGTGGTGCTGGACTGGGGGTACTCGGGCGTGATCATCCGGACCGACCACGTGGATCCCTCGATCAACTCGTACTCGTACCTGTTCGACGACGCGCTCGAGGGTCGGATCTCGTGGTTCGACACGCCCTGGATCCTCCTGCAGGCCGGCCTCGTGCTGGGCGTCGAGTCGGACATCTTCGACATGACGCCCGAGGACCTGAACGCGTGCAAGGAGTTCTGCATCGAGAAGAAGAAGAACCTCCACAGCATCTGGGTGGACTTCACGCAGATGTGGGACGACGTGCGGCAGGGCAACGTGTGGGCGGCCTACGCGTGGCAGGACGCCTGGATGGTGTTGCGGGAGGAGGTCCCCGTCGCCTACATCAAGCCGAAGGAGGGCGTGCTGTCCTGGGCGGAGGGACTGATCCTCCACGCCGAGACCGAGAACTACCACCACGCCCACGAGTACGCGGACGCGTGGGCCTCACCCGAGGTCGGGACCCGCCTGACCAGCCTGTGGGGCTACGGACACTCGAACCTCAAGATCGATCTGTCCGTGCTGGACCCCGAGGTGGTCGAGGTCTTCGGGCTCGACGATCCGGTGGCCTCCCTGTCGGAGCCCGCCAGCCTCATCGGGAGGCACATCCCCAACCGCGACGCGTACAACCGGGCCTGGGACGAGGTCAAGGCGGCCTGACCCGGAGGGCGTCGGATGGGCACGATCGGGCTCGCGGCGGAGGCCGCCCCGCCGCGCCGCCGGCGGGACCGCTCGACGCTGGGGCTGATCTCCGGGCCCCTCGGGTACCTCGTCGCGTTCTTCGTCGTGCCCGTCGTCCTCGTCGGCGCCTACAGCGTCGGCGCGCTCACGCTCCTCCCGCAGGACCACTACCTCTCGCTCCGTCCGTGGGTGGACCTCCTGCAGAGCGACGTCTACCTCGGCTTGTTC
>BEHO01000296.1 GCA_002898915.1 bacterium HR12 | reverse complement strand
TCCGCCGCGCCTGCCGGGGTGACGTCCCACACCCTCGCCGTCCCGTCGCCGCCGCCGGTCAGCAGGCGCGTTCCGTCCGGGCTGAACGCGACGAGGGCCACCAGGCCGGTGTGGCCGACCAGGACGAGGCGTTCGGTCCCGTCGTCCGCGTTCCAGATCGTCGCGGTGCCGCTCTGCGCGCCGGTCGCGATGAAGCGCCCGTCCGAGCTCCAGTCCAAGCCGACGATCCCCTCCTGTCCGGGCCTGGAGATGAGTCGCTCGCCCGTCCGCAGATCCCAGACGTTCAGTTCATCGAAGCCGGCCGCGAGACGGGTCCCGTCCGGGCTCACGGCGATGCTGCAGTGCGGCTCGGGCAGGCTCCGGATCACCTCCAGGGTTCGCGCATCGAGGATCCCGATCCTTCCCGGCTCGAGGCCGGGGACCACGACGAGCCTCCCGTCGGGCGTGGTCGTCGGCGGCATGCAGGCGGCCCCCGTGGACACCCGCCCGATCTCCGCCCCCGTCGTCGCGTCCATGAACCGGACGAGGCCGCGGAGGGACCGTCCCGAGGATGTGGTCCGCAGTTCGGAGATGGCGATGCGACCCCCGTCCGGGCTGAACGTCGCGCCCTGGTTCAGGTTCGAGGGCCGATCGCCCTCGATCACGAGGAGCGGCTCGCCGCTCCGGCTGTCCCAGACGATCGTCCGGGCGTCCGGGACCCCGGCCGTCGTCACGACGCGCGTCGAATCCGGGCTGAAGGCGACGAAGGAGATGTCGGCCGTGTGCCCTTCGAGCGTGAGCAGCTTCGCCCCCGTCGCGGCGTCCCAGATCAGGACGTCGTCCTGCTCCTTGCCCCCGGCGGTTCCACCGGTCGCCAGGAGCCGTCCGTCGGGGCTGTACGCGACGTTCGCGGTGGATGGGTCGCGGAGGGTGAGGAGTAGGCGGTCCGCGCTCAGCCCGTCGTGGAGGGCCTGCACCGCCTCCGGCAGCGTGAGCCCGTCCCGGCGCGTCACCGCCAACGCCTGGAGCGCGAGGAGGATGCTGCGCTCGGGGTCGGCATCGAGGCTGGCCTCGGCGGCCGAGGCCAGTTCGCGCGCGGTCGCGGCCCTCGACTCCCGTTCGGCGCGCCGGCTCTGGTCGTTGGCGATCACGGTGAGGGACCCCGCGACGAGCGCCGCGGCGGCGAACACGGCGACGGGCGCGCGCGCGCGTCGGGTGGATCGTCGCTCGAGAGCCAGCTCTCGCTGGCGGCGGCGTTCCTCGCGCTCGTCCTCCTCTCGGCGGCGAACGAGGCTCGCCTCGAGGAACCGGCCCTCCTCGGCGGAGAGCTCGACGGACGACACCTCGGCCCATGACGACAGCTGCGCGAGCCGAGCACCGCGGAGGAGGAAGCTCTCGTCGCGGCCCGAGGCCGTCCACCCGGATGCGGCGGCGGCGAGCGCGCCCCTGGTCCGGAGGTCGTCGCGTGCCTCGTCGATCCAGGCGCGCAGCCGCGACCAGGCGCGCAGCAGCGCCTCGTGGGCGATCTCGACCGTGGGCTCCCTCGTGACCGGGTCGCGGTCGAACGACAGCAGCCGGTGCCGCGCGAACGCATCGATCACGGCGTCGGCGGCGGACCTGTCCGCGGAGGCGAGCTCCGACCGGCGCACGCGAAGGCGCGTATCCTCGGCGCCCTCGCCCAGCGTGACGAGCCGGAGGAAGATCTGACGGCATGCCGCGCGGCCGGGGCCGTCGAGCGCGTCGAACAGATGCTCGGCACGTCGGGCGAGCGCTCCGGAGACCCCGCCGATGCGTCGATAGGCATCCAGCGTGAGCGCCGTGACGTCCGTGCGATCCGCGAGCTCCGTCAGCGTGTACTGGAGCAGGGGGAGCGCGCCCGGCCGGTCGATCACGTCGGCGACCATGGTGGCCACGAGTCCGGGTTCGATGTCCAGGCCGGCACGCTCCGCGGGGCCGACGATCGCGCGCTCGAGCTCCTCGGGGGACATCGGGGGGATCGCCTCGTTCCGAGCGGCGAGGAGGTCACCGAAGCCGCGCACCGACAGCGGCTGGTCGAAGAAGTCCGCGCGCAGCGTCGCGACGACGCGGATGCGACCGCCGGGGTCGCTCGCGGCGGTCCGCAGGCTGTTCAGCACGTGGAGGCGCTCGGCGTCGTTCTCGACCATCGTGAACAGCTCTTCGAGCTGGTCGAGCACGATCAGCAGCTCGGCGCCGGGATCGGGGAGGAGACGCGTCACCACCCGTGCGAGGGCGAGCTCGTCGCGCTCGAGCTCCTCGCGCAGCGAGGGCGGAGGGTTCACGCCCACACCGAGGAGGGCCCGCTCGAGCTCGCGCAGGGGATGCGAACCGGGGAGGATCTCGATCACGAACCAGCGGTCGGAGCCGGCGATGACGCCGCGCCGGATCGCCGGCACGAGGCCCGCCCTGACCACGGACGACTTCCCCGATCCCGAGGGGCCGACGACGCAGAGGAACCTCGCGGCCCCGGCCTCGGAGAGGCGCTCGACGAGCCGTTCGGTCAGTCGTTCGCGGCCGAAGAAGTCCGCGCTGTCGGACTCGAGGAACGGCCGGAGGCCTTTGTAGGGGTTGCGCCGGTCGCCGGGGGCGAGCGTCCGCTCCCGGCCCTCGATCGCGGCCCGGTAGGCGGCGGACAGCTCGAGCGCGTCGGCGAACCTGGCGTCCGGGTCCTTCGCCGTCGCCCTGGCGATCACGTGGTCGACCGCAGGGGGGACCTCGGGGCGCTGGTCGTGTACGGAGGGGATGCGCTCGCGGAGATGCAGGTCGAGGAGCTCGTTCGGGGGCGCCCCGGGGAAGGGATG
>BEHO01000295.1 GCA_002898915.1 bacterium HR12 | reverse complement strand
CTCTTCCCTTTTCCTTTCCTTTTTTCTCACTGGCCGACGCCATTTCCGTCACTGACCATCGGTCGGCCCGGGGTCGTCTCCCGGCGGATAGGATGCGCACATGACCGCCAGGATCATCGATGGGAAGGCCATCGCGGCCCAGGTCCGAGCCGAGGTGGCCGAACGGGTCGGGGCCCTCGCCGAGCGGGGGGTCCGCCCCGGACTCGCGGCGATCCTCGTCGGCGACCACCCCGCCTCCAAGGTCTACGTGGGCATGAAGCAGAAGGCGTGCGAGGAGGCCGGGATCTACTCCGAGCGCATCGACCTGCCCGCCGACGTGTCCGAGGAGGAGGTCCTCGCCGAGATCGAGCGCCTCAACAAGGACCCCCGGATCAGCGGGATCATCGTGCAGCTGCCGGTGCCCGACCACATCTCGGAGTTCGCCGTGCAGCGGGCCATCTCCACCGAGAAGGACGTGGACGGGCTGAACCCGACCAACGTCGGCTTCATGTCCCGCGGCCATCCCGTCTTCCTCCCGGCGACCCCGTACGGCATCGTCGAGCTCCTCGTCCGCTCCGGGATCCCGATCGAGGGACAGGACGTCTGCATCGTCGGACGAGGGGACCTGGTCGGCATGCCGCTCGCGATCATGCTCGCGCAGCGCCACGAGCGGGCGAACGCCACCGTGACCCTGTGCCACACCCGCACGCGGGACATCGCGAGCCACACGCGGCGGGCCGACATCCTGGTCGCCGCGGCCGGCAAGGCCGAGATGATCACCGCGGACATGGTGAAGCCCGGCGCCACCGTCATCGACGTCGGCACGAACCGGGCGCCCGGCGGCGGCCTCATCGGCGACGTCCACTTCGAGGGCGTGAAGGAGGTCGCCGGGGCGATCACGCCGGTGCCGGGTGGGGTGGGGCCGATGACGGTCGCGATGCTCCTCGTGAACACGGTGACCGCGGCGGAGCGGCAGGCAGCCCAGCGGTGACGAGCCGCCTCGAGCGACTCGTCCGCGCCGGGACGTTCGTCGTCACCGCGGAGGTGGTGCCGCCGCGGGGCGCCGACGGGGCCGTCGTGCGCGCCCAGGCCCGGGAGCTCGTCGGCTACGCCGACGCGGCGAACGTCACCGACAACCCCCGGGCGTCGGTCCACATGTCGCCGGTGGCCGGCGCCGCCTTCGTCGCCGCGGCTGGCCTCGAGCCGACGATGCAGATCACCTGCCGGGACCGGAACCGGCTCGGGCTCGCCGCGGATCTCCTCGGCGGGTGGGCGCTGGGCGCCCGGAACCTGTTCTGCCTCACCGGCGATCCGCTCGGCGCCGGGGACGAGCCCGACGCGATCGCCGTCCACGACCTCGCCGTGGAAGACCTCGTCCGCCTGGCCTCGGAGCTGCGGATGCGGGGCCGGCTGCCCTCCGGGGCCGCGATCGCGGACCCTCCCGCCTACTTCGTCGGTGTGGCCGACGTCCCCCTCGCGCCGGCGTACGACCCCGCCCGCCTCGAGCGCAAGCTCGACGCCGGGGCGGGGTTCGTCATGACCCAGATCGCCTACGACCTGGACGCGCTCGCGGGCTGGTTGGACCTCGTCCGCTCCCGCGGCATCACCGAGCGCGCCGCCGTGATCGTGGGGGTGGCCCCGCTCCGGAGCGCCGCGCAGGCCCGTTTCCTGAACGAGCGGGTGCCGGGCGTGCTGGTGCCCCCGGCGCTCGTCGCCGAGCTCGAGGAGGCGGGGGACCTGGCGCCCCAGGTGGGGGTGGCGCGATGCGTGGAGCTCGTACGCCGGCTCCGGGAGGCGCCCGGCGTGGCGGGGGTGCACGTCATGGGGATGGGGCACGAGGAGGGCGTCCGGGCCGTGATCGAGGGGGCTGGCCTCCTCCCGCGCCCGCCCGCCCCGGAGCCCTCCCGGGCCGACGGCTGACGCGTCGCAGCCCCGATCCCGCCCCCGCGAGACGTCCGGGCCCGGCGGGCTAGCGCTCGTCGATCGGGACGTAGCGCTGGTCGCGGGGACCGATGTACGCGGAGTCCGGCCTGATCACGCGGTTGTCCGCGTACTGCTCGCGGACGTGCGCCGTCCAGCCGGCCATCCGGGCCATGGCGAAGACCGGCGTCATGAGGTCGGTGGGGATCCCGAGCATGTGGTACACGCTGGCCGCGTAGAAGTCCACGTTCGGGTGGAGGCCCTTCTGCTCCGCGACGGCGCGCTCGATGGCCTCGGAGATCTCGTACCAGCGGAGGTCGCCGCGGCGCTCCCCGATCTCCCGGGACAGGCGCTTGAGGATCCGCGCCCGCGGGTCCATCGTCTTGTACACGGCGTGCCCGAAGCCCATGATCTTCTGCTTGCGGGCCAACCGGTCCGCGACGTACGCCTCGGCCCGCTCCGGCGATCCGACCTCCTCGAGCATCTTCATCGCCTCCTCGTTCGCCCCGCCGTGCAGGGGCCCCTTCAGCGCCGCGATCGCGCCGGTGATGGCCGAGAACATGTCGGCGAGCGTGGAGGCGATGATCCTCGCCGTGAAGGTCGAGGCGTTCATCGTGTGATCGGCGTACAGGATCAGGGTCACGTCGAGCGTGCGCGCGTCTTCCGGCGAGGGCTCCTCACCGTGGAGCATCGTGAGGAAGTTCGCGGCGTGCGAGAGCTTCGGGTTCGGGGGGATGACCTCCTGGGCGGTGCGCATCCGGTGGTACATCGCGAGGAGCGTGGGGGTCTTCGCGATGAGGCGGTAGGCCTTCCGCTCGTTGGCCTCCGGGGAGTCGTCCCAGCCGTCGGGATCGTAGGCGGAGGCCGCCGAGACGCTCGTCCTCAGCATGGACATCGGCG
>BEHO01000294.1 GCA_002898915.1 bacterium HR12 | reverse complement strand
GAGGACGGCCATCGCCACGATCTCGGTGACGCGCCCCTGCTCGCAGAGGATCATGGCGAGACGCGCTCCGCCCTCGGTCTGACGGGTGATCGACCGACACCGCATCGACCCGATCGTGACGGGGAAGAGGAAGAAGTAGGCGGCGGGGACGAGCCCTCCGGGAAGCACGAAGGTCCCGATGAGCTTCTCACGCGTCGTCCACACGCGGGAAGCCCACAGCAACACGAGGCCGACGAGCCACCCGACCACGGGCACGATGGGGACGAGCCCTCCGACGAGCAGGAAGATGACGGCGAGCCATTCGTGCGCCCCCGCCCGAGGACGCTCGATCCCGAGCCGCCGGCCCTCCTCCTCGGCGATCGCGCGGGGATCGCCGAGCCGCTCGAGGACGTCCCGGACGTCGGTCTCCCGGGCGTCCGGTGGAAGGGCTTCCCGGATGTGGGCCTCGATCTCTTCGACGAGCTCCTCGCGTCGACGCGGCGCCAGGTGCTGGGTCGCCCGGCGGAGCTCCTCCAGGTACCTCTCGATGGCGGGGTCGGATGCGGCGGCGGTCATCGACGTCTCCCGGTTCCGAGCACGTGGTCGACGGCATCGCGGAAGCGGACCCACTGGGCCCGGAAGCGTTCGAGCGTCGCCCTCCCCTCCGCCGTGAGGCGGTAGTAGCGGCGCGGTGGACCGCTCGGCGACTCGCGCCAGGTGGTCTCGACCAGACCATCGCGCCGCAGGCGAGCGAGGAGCGGATACAGGGTTCCCTCCGACGTCACGAGGCCGTCTACCTCGGCGAGGGCTCGGGCGAGCTCGAACCCGTAGCGCTCTCGGTCCCGGAGGAGCGCGAGCACGCAGTGCTCGAGGATCCCGCGGCGGAGCTGGGCGACGCCGTCCTCATCTACCATGCGACGCATGGTAGCTGCCACCGCAGAGCAGCCGCAAGACCGAGGGTGACGCTCAGTCGTCGAAGGAGATGGGGAAGGGGAGCGCCACCGGGTCGTAGGAGCGGGAGCGTCCCTCCGCGTCGAACCGATCGAGACCGAAGCCCGAGACGTCGGTGACGCGGGTCCGTCCCTCGAGCGCGAGGTCCGCCGCGATCCGCGCGACGGCCGGTCCCCACATCATCCCGTGGCCCACGGCGGTGGCGACGGTCACGCCCTCGATCGTCTCGCCCTCGGGGGTGATGGCCGGACCGATGATGGGGAGGTGGTCGGGCGAGTACTCGATCGTCGCCGCCCACACCTTCCGGATGCCGAGCCCCCGGGTGATCGGCACGAGCGTGGCGAGGCGCCGACGCATCGCGGCGAGGTGGCGCCAGTCGATCTCGCGCGCCGGCCCCGGGGTCTCACGGGGGTTCGACATCCCCCAGAGCAGCCCGCCCTCCTCCAGCCGCCAGTACAGGCCGCGGCCGATGTCGAAGACCATCGGCAGGCGGTCGACCGCGAAGGCGGGGTGCGGCTCGCTCACGGCGACCTGGTGCCGCGCGGCGCCGACGGGGATCCGCAGGCCGGCGAGCTTGCCGACCTCGCGGAGCGTGGGGCCGCCGGTCAGGATCACGCGGTCCGTCGCCACGACGCCCTGCGGCGTCTCGACCCCGGTGAGGCGCCCGCGCTTCGTCCGACGCAGGCCGAGGAACGGCGTGCGCTCGCGCAGGTCCACCCGGGTCCGCTGCATCGCGAGCGAGTACGCGCGCACGTTCCGCACCGGGTCGATGCAGCCGTCGATCGCCGCGTACGAACCGCCGCGGTGCCCCTCGGGCGCGAGGACCGGGTTCACCTCCACCGCCTCCTCGGGCGAGAGCCACCGCACGTCGAGCCCCGCCGCGCGCTGCATCGCCACGCGCTCGCGACCCTCACGCTCCTCGCGGGCGGTGGTGGCGAGGATCAGGTAGCCGAGCTCGCGGAAGCCGGAGTCCGTGCCGAGCAGCTCGCGCTGGCGCCGGTAGAAGGCGATCGACCACCGGCCGAGGTCCACGGTGGCGGGGGTCCCGGCCTGGGACCGCACGACGCCCGAGGCGCGGCTCGAGGCCCCCTGGCCGACGAGGTCGCGTTCCAGCACGACGACGCGCTTGGCTCCCGAGCGTCGGGCGAAGTACGAGGCCCATCCGCCGATGGTGCCGGCGCCCACCACCACGAGATCCGCGACGTCCTTGCCCATCCCCCACCTCCGTGTCCCGTGCGGTGCCGCAGTCTACGCCGCGCGTCGCCCGGCTCAGGCGGGGACGATCCGGGCCAGGACCTCGGTCCCGATCCGGAACGTCGAGGGCGAACCGAAGCGCGGACGGGTCTGGAGCTCGAGCGTGAAGCCCCCGCCCTCGGGTCCCTCCGCGGGGCGCCAGGGACCGATCCCGAGGAGGGTGGCCTTCACGCGGAAGGTCCGGCGCAGCTCCTCGTGCTTGTAGTCCACGCGGTACGTGCGGCCGACCTCGAGCCCGTCGAGCGTCCGGCGCAGGTCCTCGTACCGGCGGACCAGGCCCGCGAGGGCCTCGACGAAGGCGCTGTGCCGGGCCGGATCGGCGCGGGAGACCGCGGTCGGGTTCAGCGAGCACAGGCGGACGCCGTCCCGGACGAGCCAGGCGAGCCCCCGGCCCTCGACCTCGAGGCCGAGCCGTCCCGGGGGTTCCCCGAGGGCGGTCGCGACGAGCGCGGGGAGGTCGGCGGCCGCCTCGGGCCCCGGTCGTGCGAGATCGGAGAGGTCCTCGCTCATCGAGCCTCCAGGGTACGTGGCGACGGGTGGGCGCCGTAGGCTTGGGGCGCCATGCGCACCGCGCTCCCCGTGCCGCCGAGCGGTCTCCCCCGACGCGTCCTCGCGGAG
>BEHO01000293.1 GCA_002898915.1 bacterium HR12 | reverse complement strand
TGAAGAGCTCGACCGGGCGATGGCGCTCGCGCGTCAGATCGTCGAGCTCGGCCGCCGGGTGCGGACGGAGGCGAGGGTCCGCGTGCGCCAACCCCTCCCCGAGGCCGTCGTCCACGTGCCCGACCGCGAGGGCCTGGAGCCCCTCCTGCCGCTCGTCGCGGAGGAGCTGAACGTGCGGCGCGTGGTCTTCGCGGCCTCGGCCGAGGCGTTCGGCCGGTGGCGGGCGAAGCCCAACTACCGGGCGCTCGGCCCGCGCCTGGGGCCGGCCGTCAAGGACCTCGCCGCGGCCCTCGCCGCCGATGACGGGACGCTCGCCGGGGCCCTCGCGCGTGGTGAGCGGGTGACCGTGGCCACGTCCTCCGGGCCGGTGGAGCTCGGCCCGGAGGACGTCGACCTCGCCCAGGAGACCCTCGAGGGGTGGGGCGTCGCCACCGACGGCGGCGTGACCGTGGCCCTCGAGCTCGAGATCACGCCGGAGCTCCGGCTCGAGGGGCTGGCGCGGGAGCTCGTCCGCGTGGTCCAGGACGCGCGCCGCGACGCCGGCCTCGAGGTGAGCGACCGCATCGTCCTCGGGCTCGCGACCGCGGGCGAGCTCGCCGACGCGTTCGCCGCCCACCGAGGCACGATCGCCGCCGAGACCCTGGCCGTGGAGGTGCGGGACGAGCCCATCGCCGACGCCACGTTCCGAACGGACGCCGAGGTCGACGGGTCGAGCGTGACGATCACGCTCCGGCGCGCCTGAAGGGGCGGACGGCCCCGGAGATCAGTCCTCGCCGAAGAACAGCTCGCGGAGCGAGCGCTCGCCCGAGTCCCGGCGCAGGTCGTTCCGTCGCGGGTCCTCACCGACCTCCGGCGTCGGCTCCTCCCCTCCCGGAACCCCGATGGGGGCGAACGCCTCCTCGGGGGACGGCCCGCGCTCGTGTTCGGATCCCCCCGCGGGCTCCGAGGCCGGGCGCGGCGGCTCCGCCGGGCGCTCCTCGGCGCGCGCGCGGAGCTCCTGAACCATGGCCTTGATCTCCTCCGCGTGGGACTGGACCAGGCCACCCAGGCTCTGCAGGAACTCGCGCTCCCGGTTCAGGAACGGCGCGAGCGCGGCCCGGAGGTCCGAGCCGCCCGCCTCGATCGCCCTCGCGCGCGCCCGCGCGTCCGCGAGGATGCGCTCCGCCTCGCGCCTCGCCTCCGCGATGATCCGATCGGCCTCGGACCGCGCCGCTGTCAGGTCGGATGCGGTCGCCCCGGACGACGCGGCGGCCCGCAGGCGCTCGAGCTCCTCCAGGTACGCCGCGAGATCCTCGGTCACGCGGTCGAGGAACGCGTCGACGTCCCGCTCGTCGTAGCCGCGGAACGCGAGTCGGAACTCGACGTCCTGCACGTCCTGGGGCGTGATCCTCCCCCCCGACGGCGGGTGGGACTGCGACCTCTTCCTGCGCATGAGCCTTCCCTCTCGGATCAGCAACCAAGGGCGATCCGCAGGACCGCAAGGATAACGAACGCCACGATCACCGAGAGATCCAGCCCGACCGCGCCGGCCCGGACCGGCGGGATGAGCCGCCGCAGCGGGCGCAGGAGCGGCTCGGTCACCTCGTCGAGCAGGTCCAGGGCCCACCGGACGGGGCCCGTCACCGGCGGACGGAAGCCGAACAGGAGGGCCCAGGACACGAGGACCTTGAGGAGCAGCAGGAGGGTGAGGATCGTGATCGCCGCGCACAGGACGGTCACGATCGCACCTGCGGCGGCGAGCGTCGGCACGGTCCCTCAGAACTGGTTGTAGAAGCCGGTCCCGGCGATCCGCTCCCGGTCCTCGGCGGAGACCTCGATGTTGGCCGGCGTCAGCAGGTACACCCGGTTCGCCACCATCTCGATCTTCCCGTCGAGCCCGTAGACGAGCCCGGAGGCGAAGTCCACGAGCCGTCGGGCGATGGTGTCGTCGGTGCCCTGCAGGTTCATGATCACCGGCACGCCGTCCTTGAAGCGGTCGGCGATCTCCCGAGCCTCGTTGAACCGCTTCGGCTCGGACTTGTGGATCGCGGAGGCCGTGGCCCGCGGCGCGGGGATCGTCCGGACGACCCCCTCGGTCTCGGGCTCGACCTCACGCACCGCCTCGGAGCGGCGGATGCTCCGGACCTCGGCCGACCGGGGCTGCGCGACGACCTCGTCGAGCTCGTCGAGCTCGTCGTCCTCGACGAGCCCGAGGTAGGTCAGCGTCTTCTTCCACACGCTCGTCATCGCTCCTCCCTCATCACCTCGGTGGCCGCGCGCCGAACAGGGCCGTCCCGATGCGCACCATCGTAGCGCCTTCCTCGACCGCAACCTCGTAATCGAGGGACATCCCCATGGAGAGCTCGACGGCGCTCGGATGCCGCTCACGGACGCGCTCCAGCAGCGCACGGAGACGGACGAAGTACGGCCTCGCGCCCTCGGCGTCCGGCGTGATGGGCGGGATCGTCATGAGCCCGATGAGCTCGAGTCCCGGCGTCGAGGCCACGTGGTCGCAGGCCTCGACCACCCCCTCGGGCCCGACGCCCGTGCGCTCGCCGGTGAAGTCCACCTCCGCGAGCACCGGGAGGCTCCGGCCGGGACGCGTCGCCGCGCGCGCCAGCCGATCCAGGGCGCGCCCCGGGACCGCCGTCTGCACCACGTCGGCGAGCCCCGCGACGTGGTGCGCCCCGCCGCGCTGGAGCGTGCCGATGTAGTGCCAGACCGCCCCCGGCACGAGCGCGCGCTTGGCGCGCAGCTCCTGCACGGAGTTCTCGCCCAGGTCCCGGACGCCGGCCTCGGCCACCCACCGCACGGCCTCCGCCTCGACG
>BEHO01000292.1 GCA_002898915.1 bacterium HR12 | reverse complement strand
GCCGCGGCGAGCGCCCGGACGCTCGGGAAGCGCCGGAGGAACCGTGGGTACGCCTCCGCCACGCGGGCCGCCTGGGTCTGCTGGAGCATGATCTCCGAGACCAGGACCCGGTAGGCATCCCGCGCCCGGCGCCAGGGGTACGCGCGGCGGCGGGGCTCGAACCAGGCCAGCACCGCCGCGCGGTCCGCTACCACGGTTCCCGCCTCCCCCGTGGAGGGGCTACGCTCTGGCTCGTGCCGACGCTTCGCGAGATCATGCGGACGGAGCTCGTGACCGTGGCCCCGACGAGCACGGTGGCGGAGGCCGCCACCGTCATGGGGGAGCACGGCGTCGGATCCGCCCTCGTGGTCGACGGGGAGCGGCCCGTCGGCATCTTCACCGAGCGCGACGCGCTCCGCGCCCTGGCGAGCGACTTCGACGCCCCGCGACACCCGGTCTCCCAGTGGATGTCCCGCGAGCTCGTGACGCTCCCGGTCGACGCCGACGCCCGATCGGCCCGGGACCTGATGCTCGAGCGCGGCTTCCGGCACCTGCCGGTGGTCGAGGGCGACCGCTTCGTCGGCATCGTCTCGCTGCGGGACCTCTCGCGCGCCCTGCGCTGAGGCCGAGCTCAGAACCCCGGCTTGGGCGGCTCCGGCATCTGGGCCGCGGTCTCCCGGAGGACCGTGTACACCTCCTTGAAGACCTCCGCCGCGAACGACGGCGGCTGGCTGCCCTGCCCGCCGAGCGTCCCGCGCACGGCCGAGGCCGTGATCTCCACCGCCTTCTCGAACACCGCCCACTCGACGTCGCGCGCCATCTCGACCTCCTCGGATCCATCCGTCGGTGTGTGGGCGTCAGGCTACCCGAGGCCGAACAGGAGCCGCTCGACCGACCCGAGCAGCCGCGACGGGCGACCGGTCCGCCGCTCCACGGCGTCCGCCCACCGCATGGCGGCGAACACCGCGCCGGCGCCGGTCAGGGCGAGGGGGGTCGGCTCCCACGGCCGCCAGCGGTGCCCCACCCAGGGGAGCTCCGTCCGCTCGCTGGAGCGGCCGAGGATCAGCTCGGCGAGCGTGCGCCCGGCGAGCGCCGAGGCGGTCACGCCGTCGCCGAAGTAGCCGCCGGCCCAGGCGATCCCGCCCCGGAGGCCCACCGAGGGGAGCCCGTCCCGCGGCGCCCCGACGTAGCCGCTCCAGAGGCGCTCGATCCGCACCCCCGCCGCCTCGGGGAAGAGCCGGGCGAGGGTCGCGCGCAGGGCCCGCGCGGCGCTCGGGACCACGTAGTGAGGGGTGAGCCAGCCGGGGTGCGGATGCCCGCGAGCCAGCCCAAGGGCGATCCGGTCGTCCCGTGTTCGCTGCGCGTAGACGAACACCGGACGGGCGTCGGACAGCGCCTCGCGCCCGCCCCACCCGACCCGCTCGAAGAAGGAAGGCGGGAGCGGCTCGGTCACGCCCATGTGGATGTGGAGCGCGAGCAGGAGCCGCTCGTGGCCCCGCAGGCTCCCGGTCTCGCCCTCGAGCGCCCGCACCACGACGTCGGCGCGCACCGTCCCCCGGTCGGTCCGCACCCGGCCGGGACGGAGGCCGCGGGCCGTCGTGCCCTCGAAGATCCGGACGCCGAGCCCCTCGACGACCCGGGCGAGCCCCCGGGCCAGGCGGGCCGGGTGCACGGTGGCGCAATCCGGCGTGAAGACGGCGCCCCGCAGGCCCCGGACCCCGATGCGAGCCGCCGCCTCCTCCGCCTCCAGCCAACGCCGGCCGTCCACCCCGAGGGCCGCGGCCGCCTCGAGCTCCGCGCGGAGCCGATCGGCCTCGAGCGACGAGGTCGCCACCTTCAGGCTCCCGCCGCGGACGTAGTGGGCGTCGATCCCCTCGGCCTCGCACACGCGGCCGATCTCGAGCACCGTCTCGCGCAGCGCGGCCTGCATCGCCCGAGCCGCATCGCGCCCGAACCGCGCGGCGAGGGCCGGAGTGGGGACGGTGAGCTCGGCCGACGCCCATCCGCCGTTGCGGCCGGAGGCGCCGAAGCCCGCCACCCGCCGCTCCACGATCGCCACCCGCAGACCGGGCTCGGCCTTCGCCAGGTGGTAGGCGGTCCACAGCCCCGTGAACCCCCCGCCCACGATCGCCACGTCCACCGCGAGATCGCCGGGGAGCGGTGGGCGTGGGACGAGCTCCTCGCCGCAGGTCTCGAGCCAGAACCCGAGCGGGTGTCGCCGGTCGCCGTTCATCGGTCGTAGGCCCGCAGGCCCGTGAGCGCCTCGCCGAGGATCAGCGTGTGGATCTCGTTCGTCCCCTCGTACGTGTAGACGGACTCGAGGTTGTTCATGTGGCGGATGACGGGGTACTCGAGGGTGATCCCGTTCGCGCCGAGGATCGCGCGGGCCTCCCGCGCGATCTCCAGGGCCACGCGCACGTTGTTCAGCTTGCCCATGCTCACCTGCTGGGGCTTGAGTCGCCCCTCGTCCTTCATCCGCCCGAGGTGCAGCGCGAGGAGCATCCCCTTGTTCAGCTCGACCGCCATGTCGGCGAGCTTGCGCTGGGTGAGCTGGAACCCGGCGATCGGCCGCCCCCACTGGACCCGCTCCTTGGCGTAGGTGAGGGCGGTCTCGAAGCAGCTCCGCGCCGCGCCCATCGCGCCCCACACGATCCCGTAGCGCGCCTCGGTGAGGCAGGAGAGCGGCCCCTTCATCCCCACGACCCCGGGGAGCACGGCGTCCTCGGGCAGCCGGACCTCGTCCAGGACGAGCTCCGAGGTGACGCTCGCCCGGAGCGACAGCTTCCGGTGGATGTCGTGGGTCGAGAAGCCGGGCGAGTCCGTGGGGACGAGGAACCCGCGGACGCCCTCGTC
>BEHO01000291.1 GCA_002898915.1 bacterium HR12 | reverse complement strand
CCTCACCCCAGCTCGGCGGCGGCCCGGGCCACGATACCGACGCACTCCTCGATCCGGTGGCGGTGGGTGCGGTGGCTCACGATGCACGCTCGGATCGTGTAGCGGCCGTGGATCGTCGTGCTCGACAGGAACACCCGACCGCTCGCGTTGATCCGCTCGAGGAGGGCCCGGTTCGCCGTCTCGTCCCCGTCGCGCAGCCGGAAGGGGACCACCGTGAGCTGGGGCGCCCAGGGCACCTCGAGCTCGGGGATCGCCTTCAGCCCCTCGTAGAGGACCTCGGCCAGGTCGAGCTTCTCGTCCAGCGCCTCCCGGAACGCCGACACGCCGTGCAGCCGCAGGGGCAGCCAGACCCGGAGCCCGCGCCACTCGCG
Organism: bacterium HR12; assembly: GCA_002898915.1. Taxonomy (GTDB): domain Bacteria; phylum Actinomycetota; class UBA4738; order UBA4738; family HRBIN12; genus HRBIN12. The sequence goes on along the minus strand of BEHO01000291.1, from coordinate 2,489 downwards.
GGAGAGCTCGGCCGAGTACTCCGAGTAGTTCGGCAGCTCCCCCGGCTCGGCGATGTCCTGGAGGTAGGCCGCGCCCTCGTAGTGGGCCCGGCGGAGCTCCTCGCCGTCGCGCACGACCAGCGCCCCGGTGCCGTAGGGCAGGAACATGCCCTTGTGCGGGTCGAGGGTCACGCTGTCGGCGCGCTCGATGCCGCGGAACCGCTCCCGCCCGCGCTCGGTGAGGACGAAGAACCCGCCGTACGCGCCGTCCACGTGCATCCACAGGTCGTGCTCCTCGGCGACGTCGGCGATGGCGTCCAGGGGATCCACCGCCCCGGTGTTCGTGGTCCCCGCGCTCGCCACGACCAGGAACGGGCGGAGGCCGGCTCCGAGGTCCTCGCGGACCATGCGGCGCAAGGCTTCCGGATCCATCCGGAGCTCGTCGTCCGTGGGCACCAGCCGGAGGTTCCGGCGCGAGAAGCCGGCGAGCGTGGCCGCCTTCGTCACCGAGGCGTGGGCCTGCTCGCTCACGTAGTAGGTCCCGCGGCCGAGATCCTCGCCGAGCTTGGCGTGGCGCGCCGCCACGGTGGCCGAGAAGTTCGCCATGGAGCCGCCGCTCGTGAGCAGCCCCTGCGCGCGCTCGTCCCAGCCGAAGAGCGAGCAGAGCCAGCGCGCCACGTTCTCCTCGATCGCGACCACCGCCGGGCTCGGCGCGGCGAGCCCCACGTAGCGGTTCACGGAGAGCGCGAGGAAGTCTGCGAGCGCCGCCGAGAACAGGCCCCCGCCGGGGATGTAGGCGAGGTAACCCGGACCGCAGGTCTCGTAGGCGTGGGCGGCGGCCTCGAGGACCTCCGCGAGGACCGGCTCGAACGGCCCGCCCTCCTCGGGCGGGGCGGCACGCAGGCGCCGCGCGAGCTCCATCCCGCCGCCCTTCCCGGCGGCGGGCGCGTCGCCGAGGCCGCCGATGAAGGAGATGACGGCCTCCAGGGCCGCCTCGCCCATCGCGCGCATCTGCTCGGGACCCGGGTCCAGCGGGTACATCCGGGTCATGCTACGGCAGCGCGTGGGGATCGCTGGGCGTGGAGGGCCGGGAGACGGCCTCGAGGAGCCGGCGTGAGGCCTCGGCCACCTCGCCGACGGCCGCGTCGAACGCCTCGGCGTTGCGCTTCGAGGGTGTGCGGTACCCGCTCACCTTCCGCACGAACTGCAGCGCGGCCTCCCGGATCTCCTCCTCGGTCGCTGGGCGGTCGGGCATGCGCAGCTTCCTGATGCTCCGACACATGGCGGGCATCGTACCCCGGCTACCGCTCCGCGCCACAGGAGGTGGGGCCTCCGTACGGACCCGTCCCCCATGACGCCCGACTCGCGTCCCGGCGCGATGGAGCGGGGTGACGTGAAGGGCCTTGACTCCTACGCCGATCCGACCGCCTCGGGCATCGCTGCCGCGGGGGTTCCGTCGAGCCGGCGGCGAGCCACGAACATGACGACGGCCACGGCGATGCCCCACGGGATGAAGACGCCTGCGCCGATGGACTCGGGGCCGAGCACCAGGCTCCCGGTGGCCAATACCCCGGCGATCGCGGTGAGGACGGCGAGCGCCTGGTGACCCCAGAGATCGCTCCGGGCCACGAGCCACGCGACGACGAGCAGCGAGATGCCGGCGAGGACCCCGGCCGTCGCGTCAAGGCCGTCCCTGGACAGCACCAGCGCCTGGGCCACCCCGGGGTCGAGGCTGTCGCGGAGCTTCTCAGCGGTCATGTCGGGGGCGGCGTGGACCGGCCATGCGCCGACGCCCTCAGCGACCACGCAGACGGACGTGGCGGCTCCCGCCAGCGCGACGGCCACGACGGCGGCCAGGTCCAGCCGTCGGCAGACGGTGCGCACCACGGCGACCAGGAGAACCAGGAGGATCACCCACTGGACGATGAACGCCGTGGCACGCACCGGGATCCGCGAGAGGTTGTCGGCGTAGAAGTCCACGTACCGCTCGGCGGGGTCTCCCACGAGCGGTAATCCGGTCCGAAGCTCCCCCACCGAAACGGCGACGTAGAACCAGGGAACCAGGGCCAGGCCCGCGACCGCGGCCACCACCGCAGCTCGCCACCGGGCCGCCGCTGTCCCACCATCTCCTCCAGGCACGATTGTCCACCTCCCGACGCCACCCTATGGGAACGCGGCGCGTCCCGCCAGCAGCGATCGCCTCCTTCCCCCGCCGGGCGGACCGGTCGCCGCTCCGCGCGCTCGGTCGCGACGTCACGACCATCCGCCCGCCGCGGGCGTACACTCCACGGACCCGATGCCCGCGGGAAGGAGCGTGCGCGATGGAGGGAACGGTGCGGCGGATCGGCCCCGGCGAGCGGACCGAGGGCGCCCCGACGCCCGGGATGGTCCGCGAGGAGGCCCTCGCCACCGAACGGATGTGGGCCGGGCTGGCCACGACGTCGGCCGGCATGGTCTCGGGCTGGCACCATCACGGCGACCACGAGTCGGCGATCTACGTGCTCTCCGGG
>BEHO01000290.1 GCA_002898915.1 bacterium HR12 | reverse complement strand
AGGACCAGCCCGTCGAGGCCCCGGACGCGGATCCGCGTGCCGGGGGGGATCGGCCCCGCCTGGCTCCTGCCCCGCCACAGCGTCCCCTTCACGTAGACGGGCCCCTCGGGATCGAGGAGCCCCCGGGTCTCCCCGACCAGGCCGACGAGGCCCTTCTGGGTCGACGTGATCCGATCCCGGGAGCGCAGGGCCACGGTGAGCGCGAAGCCGTAGTAGAGGAAGCTCGCCACGGTGGTCGCGCCGATCAGCCACGGCGAGACGCGGATCAGCTCCGAGACCCCGCGGAAGGCGAGGAGCGAGCCGACGGCGAAGGCGAGGAGACCGGCGGCCGTGAGGATCCCGAGCCGCCGCAGGAGCACGTCCGCGGTGAGCAGGCCCACCCCGCCGACGAGGAGCCCGAGACCGAGCCAGGAGACCGGTACGACCGTGAGCCCGTAGACCGCGAGCGCGAGCAGCCCGACGCCCGAGAACCCCGCGAACCCGAAGCCGGGTTGGGTGAGCTCGAACGCGAGCGCCGCGAGACCGAGCACGAGCAGGAGGTAGATCGCGGCCGGCGAGGCCACCGCGTGGAGGATCTTCGCCACGGGGCCGGGCGAGGTGAACCGGATCTCCACCGGCGTCTCGTCCGTCGTGCGCGCGATCCGCGTCCGGAGGGTCACGGGGCCGGAGGCGGTGACCACCGTCTCGCCGTCGACCCGCTCCAGGAGGTCGGGGACGGAGGCCGCCGCGAGCTGGACGATCCCCCCGTCGAGCGCGGCCTGGGCAGGGACGGGCTCGGTGGGGATCTCGGGGGTGGGGCGGTCGCGCTCGGCGGCCCAGCGCGCGACCAGGTCCTCGAGGGCCTCGCCCCTCGGGAGCCCCCCGTTCCGCGCCGTGACGAGGTCGAGGGGCTCGAGGGGGCCGATCCCCGCGCCCGGCGCGACGGCGCCCAGGCTCGCCGCGTAGAGGAGGAGGAGCCCGGCGCCCCGGGCCTTCGCCGGCGCCGGCCCCACCCACACGATCACCGGGACCGAGGCGTCGTGGATGCGCTCGGCCAGGGCCACGGCGTCCCGGTCCAGCGTCCCCGCGGAGTCGAGCTGGACGACGAGGGTCGCCCCCTCCCGCTCCGCGCGACCGAGCCAGTCCTCCAGGTACCCGGCGAGGGTGGCATCGATCGAGCCGTCCACCTGGACGACGATCACGCTCGGTGTCTCGGGCTGCGCCGAGGCCGCCGCCGGGGACGCGAGGGCGGCCGCGAGCAGGAGCGGGAGGGGGATCAGGCGCCGCATGAGCGCCCCCATGGTACCGGCCGGCGTATGCTCCCCTCGGCGATGCAGGCACCTCCCCGCCCGAGATCCCGACCGAGCGCGGACCGACGGCGCGCGCGGGACGAGCGGAGGCGCGTCCTCCCGGTCCTCGCGCCGATCCTGTTGGTCCTGGCGATCGGGGTCATGGCGTCCCTCGTCGCGGTCACGCTGCTCCCCCTCGTGGGCGCCGCCGGCCTCGGCGTGAACGCGTTCCGCGAGCGCCTCGACGCCGCCGGCGTCGGCAAGGTCCGGATCCCGCGGTTCCCCGAGCGCTCGGTGATCTACGCGCGGGACGGCTCCGTCCTCGCCACCGTGTTCCTCGACGAGAACCGCAAGATCGTCCGCCTCGAGCGCGTGTCGAAGGTCGCCCGGGACGCCGTCATCGCCATCGAGGACCACGGCTTCTACGAGCACGGCGCACTGAACTTCCCCTCGCTGATCCGCGCGGCGATCGCCAACCTCGCCGCCGGCGACATCACGCAGGGCGGGTCGACCATCACGCAGCAGCTCGTGAAGAACGCCATCATCGGCGACACCTCCAAGACCTTCGCCCGCAAGTTCCAGGAGGCCGCCCTCGCGATCCGGGTCGAGCGCCGCTACACGAAGGACGAGATCCTCGAGATGTACCTGAACGAGGTCTACTTCGGGAACGGCGCCTACGGGATCGGGACCGCCGCGGAGACGTACTTCCGCAAACCGGCCAGCAAGCTCACACTGGCCGAGGGCGCGCTCCTCGCCGCCCTGATCCGCGCGCCGGGCGCCTACGACCCCATCACCAGGCCCGACGCCGCTCTGGCCCGCCGGAACCTCGTGATCGACCGCATGGTCGAGTACGGGATGGTGAGCCCGGAGAAGGCCGAGCGAGCCAAGGCGCGCCCCCTCGGCCTGGCACCCGACGCCGGACCGCCCGAGCAGCGGGTCGAGCCGTTCTTCGTCACCTACATCCGCAGCCTGATCCTGGACGACCCCGCGGGGGAGTTCGAGGCGCTCGGCGCGACGCGGAAGCAGCGGGTGCACACGCTGTACCAAGGCGGCCTCCGCATCTACACCACCCTGGACCCCGACTGGCAGCGGTACGCGCAGCAGGCGGTCCTCACCAAGCTCGACCCCCGCCGGGGGCCCGACGCCTCGCTCGTGTCGGTGGACGCGAAGACCGGGGCGATCCGGGCCATGCTCTCCGGCAAGGCCTACGAGCGCGACCAGCTCGACCTGGTCTGGCAGGGCCGGCGGCAGACGGGCTCGGCCTTCAAGCCGTTCACGCTCGTCGCGGCGTTCGAGGAGGGCTTCCCGCCGGGGAAGGTCTACTCGTCGGCCTCCCCGAACTGCAAGATCCCCGGCTGGATCAGCGAGAGCGGGTGCGTGAGCAACGCCGAGGGCGCGTCCGGCGGCAGCTACGTCGACCTCTGGAAAGCGACCGAGGATTCGATCAACGTGGTGTTCGCCCAGCTGGCGGTGGACGTCGGCCCGGAGCGCATCGTCGACGTCGCGCACCGGATGGGGATCACGGCCCCCCTCGACCCCGTCCCCTCCATCACCCTCGGCGTCGAGGAGGTCTCGACGCTGGACATGGCGAGCGCCTACGCCACCCTCGC
>BEHO01000289.1 GCA_002898915.1 bacterium HR12 | reverse complement strand
CGGGTTCACGGCGGGCGCGCTCGCCCGCAGCTTCTCCCGGCCCGCGCGGACCTGCTCCACCGTCCGCGTCACCTGCTCGCTCGCCGCGAGCAGCTCCTCGGTGACGCGCGCCAGGGCCGCCTCGAACTGGGCCAGCTTGGCGTCGATGTAGTCCTCGGTCTCGAGCTTCATCCGGCGGGCCTCCTCGGCCGCCTCGTTCCGGATCCGCTCGGCCTCGGCGAGGGCCCGCTGGACGACCTCCTCGCGCTGCGCCATCCGCAGCTGCTCGCGGCGGGCCTCCTCGACGATGGCCTCCGCGTCCCGCCTGGCCTTGGCCAGGAGCTCCTCGCGGTCCCGCACCACCCACCGGGCCTGCTTGATCTCCTCCGGGAAGGCCTGCTTCATCTCCTCGAGCATGGCGAGGACCTCCTCCCGGTTCACGAGCACGCTCGAGGAGAGCGGCATCGACTTCGCCTCCCGGATCAGGTCCTCGAGCTGCTGGATGCGGGCCGCGAGGTCCATCAGGCCCCACCCCCGACGCGCTCCCGAAGCCGCTCCGCCACGCCCGGCGGGACCAGGGCGCTCACGTCGCCCCCGAACCCGGCGACCTCCTTCACCAGCGAGGAGGAGAGGAACGACCACTCCGGGCTCGTCGTCATGAACAGCGTCTCGATCCCCGCCAGGGCCCGGTTCATCTGCGCCATCTGGATCTCGGCCTCGAAGTCCGTGACCGCCCGCAGGCCCTTGATCACGACGTCGGCGCCCACCGACCGGGCGGCCTCGACGAGCAGCCCGGAGAACGCCGCGACCCGCACGTTCGGCAGGCCTGCCGTGGCCTCCTCCAGGATCCGCACCCGCTCCTCCGCCGTGAACAGCGGCCGCTTGGCGGGGTTGTCCAGCACCCCGACGACGATGGCGTCGAAGCGCCGGGCTGCCCGTTCGATGATGTCGAGGTGACCGTTCGTCGCGGGATCGAAGGTCCCGGGACACAGGGCGGTCAGGCCCATCGGCTACGCCTCCCGCATGAGCACCACCAGGGTGTCGCCGTACGCCAGGCGCCTGGCAGGGGCCCAGTGTAGCGGAACCACAGGGGTGGAACTCCCCTTCCGGCGGGTCAGGACCACGGTGAAGCCGGGGGCGAGCCAGCCCCGGGCGAGCTCGGCGAGGACCGCCTCCAGCTCCTCGACGGGCAGGTCGTAGGGTGGGTCGGCCAGCACGAGGTCGAAGGGCGCCCCCGGCCGGCCCGGGCGGCGGAGGAAGGCCAGCACCTCGGCGGCGACCACCGTCCCCCGCCCGGCGAGCCGGGCGCGCTCCAGGTTCTCGTGGATGGCCCGGACCGCCGTCCGCGCCCGCTCCACGAAGACGGCGGCCTCCGCCCCCCGGGAGAGGGCCTCGATGCCGAGGGCCCCGGTCCCGGCGTACAGGTCGAGGACCCGAGCTCCGACCACCCGGTCCCCGAGGCTCGCGAACAGGCCTTCGCGCGCCCGATCCGAGAGCGGCCGGACGCCGGGGGGGACGGTGGCGAGCCGGGTGCCCTTCGCGGAACCGGCGACGATGCGCACGGCCCCACTCTAGGGGCGCGGCGGCGGCGGGAGCGTCACACGAGGCCGGTGCGGGTGGCGTGCTGGACGAGCTCGGCCCGGGACCGCGCGCCGAGCTTCCGCATGAGGCTCGCCCGGTGGTTCTCGACGGTCCGAACCGAGAGGAACAGCAGCTTCGCGATCTCGGCGTTCGTGTGCCCCAGCGCGATGAGCCGGAGCACCTCGCGCTCGCGCTCCGAGAGGTCCGCCGCGGCACCGGCGCGGCTCCGGCCCGGCGCCTCCCGCCAGCGGGCGAGCGCCACGCCGAGGGCCGGCTGCAGGTACTCGTGGCCCGAGGCGACGGCGCGCACGGCGTCCACGAGCTCCGTGCCGGCCGCCTCCTTCATCAGGTACCCCTTCGCCCCCGAGGTCAGGCAGAGCTGGACGTCGGCGGGGTTGTCGATCATCGAGAGCACGAGGATCGCCGAGCGACCGAAGCGCTCGCGCAGGCGGCGGACCACCTCGGCGCCGCGCTCGTCCGGCAGCACGAGATCCGCGACGACGACGTCCGGCTCCAGATCGGCGGCCAGGGCCTCGGCCACGCTCCCCGCCTCGGCCACCACGCGGATGTCGGGCTGCCGCTCCAGCAGGGCCCGGAGCCCCTCACGGACGATGTTGTGGTCGTCCATGAGCATGACCGAGATCGTGCGCTCGCTCACCCGATCGGCACCTCCAGTCGCACGGTGGTCCCCCGGCCCGGTTGGGATTCGAGCGTCAGGGTCCCCCCGACGAGCTCGGCGCGCTCCCGCATCCCCCGCAGGCCGAAGCCCTCCGAGAGCTCCGGGGTCTCCCGACGCTCCACCTCCGCCACGTCGAACCCCCGACCGTCGTCCTCCACGACCACGCTGAGCCTACCGTCCCGCTGCCCCACGATGACGGAGATGGTCGAGGCCTTCGCGTGCTTGACGGCGTTGTTCAGGGCCTCCTGCACGATGCGGAAGACCACGGTCTCCACGTCCTGGGGGACCTGGCGGCCACCCGTCTCGTCGAGCACGTCGATCCGCGTGTCGCCGCGGCCGCGGAGGTTCTCCGCGAGGTGCTCGACGGCCGGCACGAGCCCCAGGCGCTCGAGGTCCGGCGGCCGGAGGCTCCAGACGAGCGCCCGGCTCTCGGCGATCGCCCGCTGGATCAGCTCCTTCACGCGCACGACCCGATCCCGGTGCTCCTCGGGCACGACCTGGTCGAGGTCCGCCGCGAACAGCGCTACGGACGTGAGGACCTGGCCGATCCCGTCGTGGATCTCCAGGGCCACGCGCTGACGCTCCTCCTCCTGGGCCCGCACGAGCCGCCGGGCCAGCCGGAGACGCTCCTCCGCCAGGCG
>BEHO01000288.1 GCA_002898915.1 bacterium HR12 | reverse complement strand
GGCGCCTGCGCGCCCTGCTCGGCTTCATGGTCCCGGGGTTCGTGGCCGAGGGGAAGTCCTACCTGACCGTTGCCGTCGGATGCACCGGCGGTCGGCACCGCTCGGTGGTGGTGGTGGAGGATCTGGCGGCGTTCTTCCGGGACAAGGGGCTGACCGCGACCGTGATGCATCGCGACCTGGACCGGTGAGGTCGCCGCCGGGGTCGTTCGGGCGCGTGGGTCGAACGGCCCGGCCCGGTCCACGGGGCATCGGCTAGCATGGCCGGGACCCCAGGAGGAGGTGTCGAGCATGGGCGTGAAGATCGGGATCAACGGCTTCGGCCGGATCGGACGGAACTTCTTCCGCGCCGCGCTGCGTCAGGGCAAGGACTGGGACTTCGTCGCGGTGAACGACATCACGGACGCGACGACCCTCGCGCACCTGCTGAAGTACGACTCGGTGCTCGGCCCGCTCGAGGCCGAGGTCCGCGCCACGGGGGACGGGATCAGCGTCGACGGGGAGGAGATCAAGGTCCTGGCCGTACGGGACCCGGCCGACCTGCCGTGGAAGGAGCTCGGCGTCCGGATCGTCGTGGAGTCCACCGGGCTGTTCACGAACCGCGAGGACGCCGAGAAGCACCTCGCCGCGGGCGCGGAGAAGGTCATCATCAGCGCCCCCGCCAAGGGCGAGGACATCACCGTGGTGCTCGGCGTGAACGACGACGCGTACGACCCGGCCACGCACCACGTGATCTCCAACGCGTCCTGCACCACGAACTGCGTCGCGCCCATGGCCAAGGTGCTCGACGACGCGTTCGGCATCGAGCAGGGGTTCATGACCACGGTCCACGCGTACACGAACGACCAGCGGATCCTCGACCTGCCCCACAAGGACCTCCGCCGGGCGCGCGCGGCCGCGGTGAACATCATCCCGACCTCCACGGGGGCCGCGAAGGCGATCGGCCTGGTGCTGCCGCACCTGAAGGGCCGGTTGGACGGGATCGCGCTCCGGGTGCCCGTGCCGGACGGCTCCGTCACCGACCTCGTCGTGACGCTGTCCCGCGAGGCGACCGTCGAGGAGATCAACGAGGCCTTCCGGAAGGCCGCCGAGAGCGGGCCGCTCTCGGGGGGCCGCCTCGTCTACACGGAAGACCCCATCGTCTCGACGGACATCCTCGGCTCGCCGGCGTCCTGCACCTTCGACGCGCAGGCCACGATGGCCCAGGGGCGCGTCGCCAAGGTCCTCGGCTGGTACGACAACGAGTGGGGGTACTCGAACCGGCTCGTGGACCTCGTCGACATCGTGGCGGCCTCGTTGTAGGCGAGGCGGCCATGGGCATCCGGACCCTGGAGGCCCTGGACGGGGTCGCGGGCGTCCGCGTCTTCGTCCGGGTGGATCACAACGTCCCGCTGGAGGAGGGCCGGGTCGTCGACGACGCGCGCATCCGCGCCAGCCTGCCGACGATCACGGAGCTCCTCGAGGGCGGCGCGGCCTTGGTCGTCGCCTCCCACCTCGGGCGCCCCAAGGGGCAGGTGCGCGAGGAGCTGCGGCTGGCGCCCGTGGCGGCGCGCCTGGCCGAGCTGCTCGGGCGCCCGGTGCGAGCGCTCCCGGCGGTGACCGGCCCCGAGGTCGAGGCCGCGGCGAGGGGACTCGCGCCCGGCGAGGTGCTCTACCTGGAGAACCTCCGGTTCGACCCGCGCGAGGAGGCCAACGACCCCGCGTTCGCGGCGGAGCTCGCCGGCCTGGCCGACGCGTACGTCGACGACGCCTTCGGCGCCGCCCACCGGGCGCATGCCTCGGTGGACGCCCTCCCTCGGCTCATGATGGAGCGGGGACGACCGGCGGTAGCCGGTCGGCTCCTGCAGCGCGAGGTCGAGGCCCTCTCGCGGCTGCTGGGCGAGCCGGAGCGTCCGTACGTGGCCATCCTCGGGGGCGCGAAGGTCTCCGACAAGCTCTCGACGATCGGCGCCCTCATCGAGCGGGTCGACGCGCTCCTGATCGGCGGGGCCATGGCCTTCACCTTCATCGCCGCGGAGGGCGGCAGCGTCGGGGCGAGCCTGGTCGAGCCGGACCTCTTCGAGGACGTCCGGGCGGCCCGCCGACGGGCCGAGGAGCGCGGCGTGCTGCTGGACCTCCCGGTTGACGTGGTGGCCGCGCCCGAGATCCGGCAGGACGCGCCACGTCGGACCGTTCCGGCCGCGGACATCCCGCGGGGCGAGATGGGGCTCGACATCGGTCCGCGGACCGTGGAGGAGTTCGCCCGCATCATCGCCGACGCGAGGACGATCTTCTGGAACGGGCCGATGGGCGTCTTCGAGCTCGAACCGTTCTCCGCCGGCACCCGCGGCGTGGCCACCGCCGTGGCGGGGGCGTCGGCGTACACGGTCGCGGGCGGGGGAGACAGCCTCGCCGCGATCGCGCGGTTCGGGCTGGAGGAGGGGTTCGACCACCTGTCCACCGGTGGAGGCGCCTCCCTCGAGTTCCTCGAGGGACGACGGCTCCCCGGCATCGTGGTGCTGGAGGAGGGGTAGATGGGCAGGCGCCCGATCATCGCGGCCAACTGGAAGATGCACAAGACCCACCTGGAGGCGATCCAGGCGGTGCAGAAGCTCTCGTACCTGTTCGACGCCGAGGACACGGAGCGGGTGGAGGTGGTGATCTGCCCCGCGTTCACCGCGCTCCGCTCGGTCGAGACGCTGATCGACTCCGACCGGCTCCCCTTCGGGCTCGGCGCCCAGAACGTCCACTTCGAGGACGAGGGCGCGTTCACGGGCGAGGTCTCCCCGGTCATGCTGGCGGCCCTCAAGGTCCGCTACGTTATCGTGGGGCACTCGGAGCGGCGGGAGCTCTTCGGGGAGACGGACGAGATCGTGAACCGGAAGGTTCGGGCGGTGCTCGCGCACGGGATG
>BEHO01000287.1 GCA_002898915.1 bacterium HR12 | reverse complement strand
GTGCCCGAGCGAGTCGTTGATCGTCTTGAAGTCGTCCAGGTCGAGGAAGAGGACCGAGATCGGCTGCTCGTCGCGGAGCTGGCGCTCCAGGGCGTGCTCGACGCGGTCCCGGAACAGCGCCCGGTTGGCGAGGCCCGTGACGGGGTCGTGGAAGGCCTGGTGCGCGAGCTGCTCCTCGAAGGCCTTCCGCTCGGAGACGTCCCGCGTGTTGAGGACGATCCCCCGCACGTTGGGGTCGTGGAGGAGGTTCGTGCGGAGCGTCTCCACGTGGAGCCAGAACCCCTCGCGGTGCCGCATCCGGAACTCGGCGGTGCCGGGATGGACGTCGCGGCTCCCGTCCGTCAGGAACTGGAGGACGGCGGCGCGGTCCTCGGGGTGGACGATCCCCGTGAGCCTGGTCCCGTCGAGGTCCTCGGGCAGGAACCCCAGCACGCGCTCGACGGACGGGCTGATCCAGCGGACCGTGGAGTCGACGTCGACCACCATGACCACGTCCGAGGAGTTCTGCACGAGGGAGGAGAACCGGGCCTCGCTCTGCCGCCGGAGGAGATCCTCCGTGAGCGCGGCGCTCTCGAGCGCCAGCGCGACCTGGGAGCAGAGCGCGTCCAGGCCGTATCGGATCGTGGCCGGGAGCTTCGTCGCCGCCGCCACCACGAGGAGGCCGTTCAGCTCGCCCTTGAGGAAGAGGGGCACGGTGACGGCGTGGGTCGCTCCGGCGGGGAGGTCGAGGAACGATCGGAGGTACCCGGGGTCCACGGCGTCGGTCGCGCTGCGATCCTCCAGGGCGCGGCGCGCTTCCTCGGGCAGGGGCAGGTGGACGTGGCTGCCCACGAGGACGTCGGCCCCCTCCGTGGCCGCCGCGATCACGTACCGATCGGGCTCCTGGTCGTCGGCGCGGACCAGGAGGCGTCCGTGGGCGTCGGCGGCGAGCGTCGCGACGGCCTCCATCGTGGCCGCGTAGATCCCCTCGCGGTTGGTGGCGGTGACGAGCGAGGCGCCCGCCCGCCGCAGGGCACGCTCGCGACCGAAGGCCAGCTCCAGCTTGTGCACGAGGCCGGCCATGCGGATCACCACCAGCACGAACAGCGCCGTGGTGGAGATCGTGATGACCCAGAGGTCGGTGGCGACCCGCGCAGCAGCTGGATGGCCCGGATCGCCTGCGGGATCAGGGCCGCTCCCCCGATCAGGAGGAGCCGACCGCGCGTGATCCTCGTCTCGTGCTCCGGCGCCCGCTCGGAGAGCCGCCGCATGGATGGGTGGAGGGCGGCGGCGCCCCAGAGCAGGTAGAAGCTCCCCCAACCCGCCTCGAGGTACGCGAAGGAGGTGGGCTCGTAGACGGTCCCCTGCACCGAGATGTACCCGTAGATGAAGTCCGTCACGAGGAGCGCGAGCGCCGCCGCCGGCAGCAGGTAGGAGGAGGCGCCGCTGCGACCGCCGCTCATCAGGAGTCGGACGAGGACGGTGAGGAGGATCAGGTCCATGAACGGGTACGCCATGCCCACGAGCTTCTGCAGCAGGGTGGAGGAGCTGTCGTGGGCCGTCGGTCCCATGAGGAACACCCAGGAGATCACGCCCACCCCGATCGCCACGATGAGCGAGTCGATCAGGCTCTCCCGGTCGGATCCGGGGCTCCGGCGTCGGATCGTGAGGAGGATGCCGGCCACGAGGGGCGGGTACACCGAGAGGTACAGGACGTCCCCGACGGAGGGGAACGGCAGCTCGGCGCCGCCGAACAGCGTCGAGTAGTTGTAGGGGATGATGTCCCCCGCCACGAACAGGGTCTGTCCGAGCGCGAACAGGTACCAGGACAGGCGGATGTTGGGCCGCCACATCTGGACCGCCGTCACGATCGCCACGGGGGAGGAGAGCGCGATGAGGTTGAAGACCCACCCCTGGCGCATGGTCGGCACGAGGGCGAACCCGGTGAGCACCCCGTAGCCGACGACGAGGTAGAGGAGCCACGCGCGTCGCTTCATGGTTCCCGTATCGGACGGTCGGTACATCGACCTTAGGGGCGGGGCGTGGGTCGGACGGGGGATGCGCCGTAGCGCAGCCGGGGTGGTCCGTTAGGTCGGGCTGACGCGCCGGCCCTCGGCGAGGAGCTGCCGGTGTCGTTCGTGCTGGAGCTCGAAGCGCTCGTTGATCTCTCCCAGCACCTCGCAGAGCAGGTCGATCTGGTCGTCGGTGTTCGCCGCGGTGATCTGGATCCGGAAGCCCACCTCGTCCTTGGGGACGAGCGGGTACGCCGCCATCGTCACGTAGATGCCGCGGTCGAACAGGTACCGCCCGACGGGGTCGATGTCCTCGTGGTTCGCGAGGGGGATCTCGATCAACGGATACCCCGAGCGGTTGGGGGTGTAGATGTCGAGCTCGTGCAGGCGGTCGAGGACCCTCCGGGTCTTGCGGTACGCCTCGTATCGGTACAGGTCGCCGCGCTTGTCGTTCACCTCGAGCCCCACGAGGGCGGTGGCGAGCGAGGCGACCGGCGACGGGCCCGAGTACAGGTAGGGGGGCGCCGCGACCTTGAGCACGTCCTTCAGCCGTGTGGGCAGGGCGAGGAACGACAGGAGCGAGGAGTAGGACTTCGAGAAGCCGGCCACCAGCACGATGTTCTCGTAGGTCTCCCCCTGGTGCCGGACCACGCTGTTGCCGCGCTTGCCCCAGTCGCAGAGCTCATCGGGGGCCCGCTCGCCGATGACCCCGAACCCGTGGGCATCGTCGATGTACAGGAGCGCGTCGTACTCACGCGCGAGCCGCGCGAACTCCCGGACGTCGGGGGCGTTCCCCGTCATCGAGTTCACGCCGTCGATCGCGATGAGCCTCGGGGTCACCGTGCTCGCCCGCAGGAGCTCCTCGAGGTGCTCGTAATCGTTGTGCCGGAAGTGCTGAACGGTC
>BEHO01000286.1 GCA_002898915.1 bacterium HR12 | reverse complement strand
GGGAAGTACCAGCCGGGCTACTTCTGGAACGCGCTCAACGGGATCGCCGGCGTGTACCACACCGACCTGTGGCGCCCCGAGCGTATCCGGCCGGTGGATCGGCTCGTCGAGGACATCGAGGCCGGCCGCCTGCCCTCGGTGACCTGGGTGACCCCCCGCTTCGAGCTCTCCGATCACCCGCCGGAGAGCACGTGCTTCGCCCACGACTGGCTCACGGACGTGGTGAACGCCGTCATCCGGAGCGACGGGTGGGAGCACACCGCCCTGTTCATCACCTGGGACGAGTGGGGCGGGTTCTACGACCACGTGCCGCCGCCGCAGGTGGACGACATCGGGCTCGGGTTCCGCGTGCCGATGCTCGTCATCAGCCCCTACGCGAAGAAGGGGTACGTGGACGACGCCCTCGGCGAGTTCTCGAGCCCGCTGAAGTTCATCGAGGACAACTGGGGCCTGCCCTACCTCACCGATCGCATCGCGAGCACCCACAACTTCGAGCACGTCTTCGACTTCGATCGGAACCCGCGGAAGGACGCGCAGCCCTACCGGAAGATCGGCTCCTGCTACGGCACCCCCTGGGAGTATCCGGGGGACGACTACCCCGGGTGGCCCGAGGGCACGACCCCCGAGCCCAAGCACTTCGTCTGATCGGCGCTCGGGCCGAGCCGGCGTCGTGCCTTACCCATGCGGGATGGCCGATGAGGGATGGCTGGCACTGGGTGGGCTGGAGCCCCCGACGCCCGCGCTCGGCTACCCGCCCGGCGCCTCGGGGGCCGAGGCCGCCGACAGGAGCACCGCGATCGCCGTCTCGAGCTGCTCGGGGCCGCCGTGGGGAACCATGGCGCTCAGGACCCGGTCGCCCAGGTACCAGGCCAGGATCTCGGCTGCCTGCTCGAACCCACGCTCCTGCCAGGGCTCGGTCACGGCGTTCCACGAAGACAGACCGCGGACCTCGAGGAACCGCTCGCGCTCCTCGAGCTGCAGGTTCGCCTCCGTCCAGGCGTGGGCCATCTCGTGCAGCAGGTTCCGCCGGGTCACCAGGTTCACGTTCGTCCCGCAGAGGTCCACGCCCCCCGCCCGGTAGTAGCCGAGGTGGCCCTCGCAACCGGAACGGGTGGCGTGGAAGCGCACCTCCAGCGCGGGTGGTCGGAGACCGGCGCGCTCGAACCGACGCACCGCCCATCGGACCAGATCCAGCTGCTCGGGGGATCCTCCCCGCACGACGACCGACGTCCCGACGGGGGCCCGGGCCGTCGTCGCCGTCTCACCTGACGCGGGCACCGCCGCCACGACCAGGGCAAGTCCGATGGTCCACCACCTCGTCCACCTCGTCCACCTCGTCCACCTCGTCCGCCTCGCCCACCGCGCTCGCACCCACGCACCGTCGCGTCGGACCCATGCGACCCGCGGGGCGCGCGCCGGCGGTCGGCTTGCAGCGCTTGCAGGCTCCTTGCAGCGGGACTTCCTTCAAGCGGTCTGCAAGGAGGGGCGGCGAACCTGTCCGGGTGACGATGAACTCGGGTCCGGGGGTTCCCCTCGCAGGAACCAGGGAGTACAGTCCAACGATGCGCTTCCGGCTCCTCGGACCGCTCACGGTCTCCGAGGACGACGGCCCGATCGCCATCGGTGGCCCGAAGCAGCGGTTGGTCCTCGCGCACCTGCTCCTGCGCGCCAACCAGACCGTGCCCTCGGAGCGCCTGATCGACATCGTCTGGGGCGAGGAGCCTCCGGAGACGGCGCGGGGAACCCTCCAGTCCTACGTCTCCAGGCTGCGGGGCGCGCTGGGGCCCGAGCGGATCGGGGGCGGGGGGAACGGATACCGACTCCGGGCGGATCCGGCCGAGATCGACGTCCATCGCTTCGAGGCGCTGCTGCGGGGAGCGCGCGCGCGGGATCTCGAGCCCGGACGCGTGGTCGCGCTCCTGGACGAGGCGCTCGCCCTCTGGGGCGGCCCGGCGCTCGCCGATCTCGCGTCCGAGCCTTCCCTGCTCGGTGAGATCTCGCGCCTCGAGGAGATGCGGGTCGTGGCGAGCGAGGAACGCAACTCCGCCCGCCTGGATCTGGGCGAGCACGCGGAACTCGTCGCCGAACTCCAGACGGCCGTCGCGGCGCACCCGCTCCGGGAACGCCTGTGGGGCCAGCTCATCCTCGCCCTCTACCGGTCAGGCCGTCAGGCGGAGGCGCTGGCCGCGTTCGACCGGGCCCGGGAGCTCCTGTCCGAGGAGCTGGGGATCGATCCATCACGCGAGCTCCGAGAGCTCCACGGCCGGGTCCTGCGCCAGGAGGAGTCGCTGCAGCTCCCCGGGGAGCACCTGCGCGGCTACCGACTGCTCGGGAAGGTGGGGGAGGGCGCGTTCGGCGTCGTGTACCGGGCGATCCAGCCACAGATCGAGCGGGAGGTCGCGGTGAAGTCGATCCACGTCGAGCTGGCGAACCAGCCCGACTTCGTCCGCCGCTTCGAGTACGAGGCGCAACGGGTCGCGCGCCTGGAGCACCCGCACATCGTGCCCCTGTACGACTACTGGCGAGAGCCGGACGCCGCGTTCCTGATCATGCGCTTCCTCCGCGGCGGGAGCCTGGAGGACGCGCTGCGACAGGGGCCGCTCGAGCTCCACCGAGCGGGGCAGATCCTCGATCAGGTCGCCGGAGCCCTCGCGAGCGCCCACCGGCAGGGTGTCGTGCATCGGGACGTGAAGCCCGGCAACATCCTGCTCGACGAGGCGGGTAACGCCTACCTGTCGGACTTCGGGATCGCGCTCGAGACCGCGGTCCCCGGGCGGACCGCCGGGACGATGACCCGGGGGACCTCCGGATACCTGTCGCCCGAGCAGATCCGCCGCGAGGAGGCGACGCCGCGCTCGGACGTCTACGCGCTCGGCGTCGTGGCGTACGAGATGCTGACCGGCCGGCC
>BEHO01000285.1 GCA_002898915.1 bacterium HR12 | reverse complement strand
TGGAGGGCACGCCGCATGGTGGAGGCGGCACGCGCCCTGGAGCGCCTGCCCCGGCTCTCCCGGGCCCTGGAGCACGGGGCGCTCGGTCCGGACAAGGTGATGGAGCTCGCCCGCTACGCCACCCCCGGGACCGAGGAGGGCCTGATCCGCTGGGCCCAGAGGGTCTCCTACGCCGCGGTGCGGCGCCGGGGGGAGCTCGAGGAGCAACGGGTCCGGGAGCAGGAGGAGCGGGTCCTTCGGGAACGGTCCTGCTCCTGGTACTTCCACGACGCCGGACGCAGGTTCCACCTGGACCTGGACCTCCCCTCGGCCGAGGGGGCGGGGGTCGCCGCCGCCGTGGAGGAGGTGGCGGGAAGGATCCCCGTCCTGCCCGGGGAGGAGGATCCCCGGTTCGCCCCGGCCCGGCGGGCCGATGCCCTCCTCGCCCTCTGCACGGCAGGGGCGGGGGAGGGTCCCGCGGTCTCCGCGACCGTGGTGCTCCACGCCCAGGTGGGACCGGTCGGGCGAGGGGCCGAGCTCGAGGCGGGCGGGGTGACGGACCCCGGTGCGGCATCCCGCCCTTCCTGCACCGGGACGCTGGAGCACGTCCACGAGGATCCCTCCGGGCGGGTGCTCCACCGGGCCAGGGAGCCGCGACGGCCCCCTGCCTGGATGGTGCGTCAGGTGCGGTACCGGGACCGGGGCTGCACGTTCCCCGGCTGCGGAACGAGGGCGTTCACGGAGGCCCACCACATCGTCTTCTACCGGTTCGGGGGCAGGACCACCCTTGAGAACCTCACGCTCATCTGCTCCTTCCACCACCGCCTCGTGCACGAGGGGGGCTGGAGGATCCGACGGACGGCAGAGGGGGAGCTCGTCTGGATCCGACCCGACGGCAGGCCGCATGCCCCCGGGCCGGTGCTCCGGGGAGCGGACGTGGACCCACCCGAGGAGCCGGTGGTCTACGGACCGTTCGGGGACGACGATCCCCTCCCGCTCCCGCCCTCCGTGCTCGCCCCGGTGCTCCGGCTCGGGGCGGGAGGGGCTCCGGCGGGTGAGGCCCGGGCGGGGCCGGATCCCTAGCGGGGGTCCGCCTCCCCCGCGGCGCTACGCCGCTCGGGCACCAGCTCGGCGAGGGCTCGGGCGTAGCTCGCGCCGTAGCCCCGCTCCAGCGCGTCCTCGGTCACGCCGAGGTCCGCCAGCGCGCCCGCCCACCGGGCGAGGGCCCGCCGCGTGGGATCGGCGAGGAGCGCCAGCGTCCCGTCGATCGCCGCCGCGTACACCCGCGCCGTCGCGTCGGTCCTCGCGAGCTCGGCCATGTGCTCCCGCGCCGCACGGCCGATCCGCTCGCGCCGTTCCTCGTCCTCCAGCAGCCGAGCGATGGCCGACGCGAGCTCCTCGGGCTCGACCCGCCCCGGCGACACGTGGACCACGACCTCGGGGGAGAGGTCCAGGTACGTCCCCGTCCCGCTCACGACCGTGGCGCGGCCGCACTGCATCGCCCGAGCGAGGGTGCCGGAGACCTCGCCCCGGTGGGGGAACCGGAGGTCGACGACGACGTCGGCGGCGGCGAGCCACGCGAGGAAGTCCTCGTCCGACACGTCCGCCTGGAGCGAGAGGCGCGCCCCGAGCCCGCTCCCCCGCACCAGGGCGTCGACGTCGTACCCCTCGATCCGCCGCCCCACGAGCGCGAGGTGCACGTGCTCGGGCAGGCGCGCGACGGCCGCCACCACCCGGTCGAGCAGCTTGGCCTCGTTCAGGTCCCCCGCGGCGACGACGAGCGACCGCATCCCCATCGGCTCGAGGCCGGCGCGGAGCACGGCGCGGCGACGCTCGGCCGCCCGCACCGCCTCCTCCCGCTCGACCGCCGGGTGCGGCGCCACGTAGACGGGCGTGCGGCAGCCGAACGCCCGCAGGTACCGCTCGGCGAAGGGCGAGTGGACGATGATCCCGCGGGCCCGGCGCGCCACGTGCGCGACGTACGGAACCCGGAGCGGCTCGTTCCGCACCGCCTCCTCGAAACCGGCGAGCCTCGGCGCGTTCCGCATCGCCTCGCGCACGGCCTGATGCCCCAGGGGGTCCCCCGCGGCGACGAGCCCCCGGACGAAGTCGTCCAGGGCCAGGTCGTGGACGACCACGAGCCCCGGGGTCTGGATCGCGTGACGGTAGATGTCGCGGTGGAACGCGACGTTGTTGCCGAGGTGGTAGATGCCGAGCACGTGCCAGGGGATCTGGGCCTCGTGCTTCGGCTCGATGGGCCAGATGGGCCGGATCTCGTGCTTCCGGTAGCCGATGCGCTCGAGCCCCTCCAGGACGGCCCGCGAGTACGTGGCGACCCCCGTCGGCGCCGGCGGCATCGGCGAGAGGTAGGCGATCCGCGGCTCCATCCGATGGTCCCACCGGAAGGCGCGGCGGACGCGACCGACGACCCTGCGGGGTAGCGAGACCCGTCCGCGCGCCATGGGCCCCTCCCCTACTCGGTGAGGCGGGCGACGACCTCGGACCAGCCGGGCACGCGCTCGCGCAGGACGGCGTGACCGGCGGTCCCCAGCCGCTTCGCCAGCGCCCGATCCACGTAGAGGCGGTCGAAGGCCTCGGCGATCGCCCGCGGTTCCGGGGGGACGACGAGACCGGTCACGCCGTCGGTCACGAACTCGAGCGGGCCGCCCGCGTCGGTGAGCGTGACCACGGGCCGGCGCGCCGCGAACCCCTCCAACGTCACGTACCCGTAGTCCTCGTCGTAGGGCCCGTAGTAGACGCCGAGCGCGCCCAGGTAGAGCTCGAGCAGGCGCTCGTCGGGGACGCGGCCCGCGAGCTCCACCCGGTCCCCCACCCCGAGCTTCCCGATCCGCTCCCGGATCTCGGGCTCGTCGGGGCCCCCGCCCGCGAGCACCAGCCGCACCGGCGTGCGCACGTGCCGCATGGCCTCGACG
>BEHO01000284.1 GCA_002898915.1 bacterium HR12 | reverse complement strand
GGGCGAGCGTGCTCTTCCCGGACCCGGCGGGACCGTCGATGGCGATCACGATCGGGCGCTGCGACGGTCGCCTCGAACCGTCCACCTCAACCTCCGATCTCGGCGCCGAGGCGGCGCAGGGTCTCGACGAAGCCCGGGAACGATACGTCGGCCGCCTCGACGCCCTCCACCTCAACGGCGCCCCGAGCCGCCAGGCCCGCCACCGTGGCGGCCATGGCCATGCGGTGGTCGCCGTGGGCCTCGGCCACCCCTCCCCCCAGGCCCCCGCCGGCGACGAGGAGGTCGTCCCCCTGCACCTCGGCATGACCGCCCAGGGAGCGGACCATGGTGGCGAGGCCGTGGAGCCGGTCGCTCTCCTTGACCCGGAGCTCGCCGGCGCCGGCGAACCGCGACTCGCCCTCGGCGTGGACGGCCAGCGCGACGAGGACCGGGACCTCGTCGATGACGAGGGGGAGCTCCTCTGGCGGAACCTGGGTCGGGAGGATGGCCCCGGATCCGAGGACGCGGAGGCGGCCCAACGGCTCCCCGAGCTCCTCGGCCTCCACCTGGGTCTCGACGCGGACGCCCATGCGGGCCATGACCGCCAGGAACCGGGTCCGGCTCGGGTTGAGCCCGACAGCCTCGATCTCGACCTCGCCGCCCGTGACGGCCGCGGCGGCCGCGAGGAAGGCGGCCGAGGAAACGTCACCCGGGACGCGAGCCGCGAAGCACGGGTGCTGGAACGCGGACAGCCGAACCCGGTGGGGCTCGATGCGGATCGGGGCGCCGAGGTGCGCGAGCGCCCGCTCCGTGTGGTCCCGCGTGGGGGCGGTCTCGATCACCTCGGTCTCCCCCTCCGCCGCGAGGCCGGCGAGGAGGATCGCCCCCTTCACCTGCGCGCTCGGCACGGGCGTCGCGTACGAGATCCCCCGGAGGGGGCCACCGCGGATCCGGATCGGCGCGTGGCCATCCGTGGTCTCGACCACGGCACCCATGGCCCGGAGGGGCCTCGCCACCCGCTCCATGGGTCGGGCGCGCAGACTCTCGTCTCCCGTGAGGACGACCTCGAGGGGCAGCCCGGCGAGCACCCCGGCGAGGAGACGCATGGTGGTGCCGGAGTTCCCGCAGTCCAGGGGATCCTGCGTACCCTCGAGTCCAGCTCGACCGCGGCCGACGAGTCGGAGCTGACCCTCCACAGGTCGAGGGTGAGTCTCGTTCGACGTGGAACGTTCATGGTGATCCGCGGCACCAGCCGACGCGACCCATCTCTCCAGTTCATGTCGAGCGTGAGGAGAGAGGCGAGCCAAGCACGCAGCCGTGGAGCGCACGTCAAGAGCGAGGGGAAGCTCATGGATCTCGCTCGATCCCGTCGCGGTCGCGGCGAGGATCAGCCATCGGTGGCTGATGGACTTGTCGCCGGGGACCCGTGTCCGGCCCCGGATCTGGAACCCGGGTCGGATCCGGATGCGCATCGAGGACCTCACGCCAGGCGGAGCGGCTCGAACCACCGCTCGCGCAGGACCCGTTCGGCGTCGGCGGCGGCGTCGGCGGCCACCGTGAGATGCACGGTTCCTCGCCCGCCCTCCGGGGAGTGAACGATCTGGAGGTCCTCGATGTTCACCTCGGCCCGACCCAGCGCCGCCGTGAGTTCGGCGAGGACCCCGGGGCGGTCCGGGATGGGAACCTGGAGGACCGCCACGCCCGCCTTCACCTGGGGCTTGGCGGCGAGCGTGAGGCGCGCCTCCTTCGCTCGGGCGAAGGCCTCCTCGACCTCCTCGCCCCGGCCCTCGAGGACGAGGTCGCGCAGGTGGAGGAGGCGGGCCGCGTACCGCTCGAGGGCCCCGGCGATCTGCTCGCGGTTCGCGAGGAGGATGTCGGCCCACAGACGCGGGCTGGAGGCCGCCAGGCGCGTGAGGTCCCGGAACCCCCCGGCCGCGAGGACGAGGATCTCGGGTTCCCCCGCCTCCTCGGCGGCCGCGAGGCCCATGAGCGCCGTCGAGGCCACCTGTGGCAGATGGCTGACGACGGCGACCAGGCGGTCGTGCCGTTCGGGCTCCATGCGGATGGGGGTGGCGCCGATGCGGCGGGTCCATCGCTCGAGCCGATCGAGCGCGGCGGGGTCCGTGGCCTCCGTGGCGCAGAGCACCCACACCACTCCGTCCAGGACGGAGGCGGACGCTCGCTCGGGGCCGGAGCGCTCCGAGCCCCCCATGGGGTGACCCGGAACGAACCGGGCCAGGTCGGAGGCCGGGGCCCGCGCCGCGACGTCCGCCGCCACGACCGTCTTCACGCTGCCGACGTCGGTGACGACGGCGTCCGGGGCGGCGCCGAGGGCCCGCACGACGAGCCCGGCGAGGGTGGGGATCGGGGTGCACACGAACACGAGCGTCGCCCCCTCGACGCAGGCCTCGAGCGTCTCGGCCGGGCGGAAGCCGGCCCGGGCCGCGGCCTGGGCCAGGACCTCGGGGTCGGCGTCGAAGCCGCGGACCGCGTCCCCGGCCCGGATCGCGGCCATCGCGATCGACGTCCCGATCAGGCCGGTGCCGACGACGGCGACGCGCTCAGGCGAGGTCATCGCGCAGGGACTCCGCGCCGTCCAGGTACACGGGGACGATCTCGCGCTGGGACCGCGACGTGTGGAAGTGGACGAGGACGCGCACGACGGCTGGCATGGAGCCCGTGACCGGGATCTCCCGCGCGCAGAGGAGCGGCACCGCCCCCAGCCCCATCCGGCGCGCCGCCTCCGCGGGGAACGCGGAGACGAGGTCCTCGGTGGCGGTGAAGAAGACGCTCACGATGTCCTCGGGCGCGATCCCGTTGCGCCGCAGGATCTCGCGGAGTAGGCGCTCGGTCGCCCCCAGCACCTGCTCCGGGGTGTCCTCCGGCACCCGGATGGCGCCACGGACCGCCCGCACGCGGATCTCGTTCCCCAT
>BEHO01000283.1 GCA_002898915.1 bacterium HR12 | reverse complement strand
GGTGGCCCGCTCCATGAGGCCGAGGAGCACGGCCCGGCGGGCCTTCGCGATCCGCAGGCGCGCCCGCAGGTCCACGTACTCGGCCGTCACGTCCTCGCCCCGGATGGTCTGCACCTCGACCTCGCCGAGGGCCCGGAGGTCCCGGAGGGCGGCCGCGAACCGCGGCGCCGGCACGCGCATCACGATGGAGCCGGAGCGCTCGCGCCCGCTGGAGGTCTGCACGAACCCGCCGTAGCGCTCGGCGACGTCCTGGGCCTGCCCGAACCGCTCCTCGAAGGTGTCGGCGGGCACCTTCAGGGAGAGGGTCGCGGTCCGGATGACCTTCGTGAGGTCGCCGAGGGGGATCGAGGCCACACCGCGGAGCGCGGCGACGTGCTCGCCCGCGTCGGTGGCGACACCGCCGAGGCTCAGCGTGGGGGCCGCCGGCGCCTCGCGGGGCGCGTCCTCGGGTGTCAGAGCGGACATCCGAGCGGGTACACCCCCTCCAACACCTCCGCCCGGGCCGACCCCGCCGCCGGTGACGAACCAGCCGAGGGCGGCCGCCGCGACGAGCACGCCGGCCGTGGCCGCCGCGACGAGCCCGCGCAGGGACCGTGGTCGGCGGGGTCCCCGGAGCCGTTGCCCTCGGCGCCCGGTCAGCTCGCGCGCGGCGGCGTCCAGGAGGTCCTCGCGGATCCGTTCCAGGTACCCGATGTCCATCTCGCTCAGCTCCCTATCTCGAGGCCGCCCGCCGACAGCTCGCGCGTCAGCCGCTTCAGGCCCCGGCTCACCCGGGCCCGCGCGGTCTCCTCCGAGATCCGCAGGGCCTCGGCCACCTCCCGGTAGCTCCGTCCCTCGATCACCCGGAGCGAGAGCGCCTCGCGCTGCTCCTCGGAGAGGATCCCGAAGGCCTGGGCGATGGCCCGTCCCACGCGCTCGAAGTCGATCAGCTCCTCGATCCGCTCGTAGTCCTCGGGGGACACGTGGCGCTCGGGCATGCCGAGCCGCCGCCGGGCCCGGGCGTCCACCGCGCCGGTGCGGAAGTACCGGGCGAGCAGGTGTCGGGCGATCCCGTAGAGCCACCCGGTGGCGCCGAGCCCCCGGTCCCGGAAGCGCCGGCGCGAGGCGAAGGCCTCGGCGAAGGTCTCGGCGACGAGCTCCGCCGCGGCCTCGGGATCGAGCGTCCGCCGGGCGAAGAACCGGAGCAGGGTCTCGGCGTGCCGCTCGTACAGCGCGCCGAACGCCTCCGGCTCGTCCCACGACAGGACGATGAGCTCGACGTCGTCCAGGTCCTCGTACAGGGCAGGCTCCTCGCCTCGCGCGCCGTTCCCCACCGGATGATGCCGTTCCCCGCCCTTCCCGTGACGGGGGGTTGGTAGGCTCCCGCCCGATATGAGCCTCGGGGCGCTCGAGGGGTTCCCGCGCCAGGCCGCGCGCACGCGCGGGTTCTCGCTCGGGCTGCCGAGGTCCTTCAGCGTCGCCCCCGACGGCTCGCGGGTGGTGTTCCTGCGCTCGAAGGCCGGGGACGATCCGGTGACGTGCCTCTGGGCGCTGGATCCCTCGAGCGGCGAGGAACGGTGCGTCTTCGACCCGCGCACGCACGGGCTCGGGGGTGACGGCGAGGAGGAGCTCTCCGAGGCCGAGCGCGCCCGCCGCGAGCGCGTGCGCGAGCGGGCCGGAGGGGTCACCGCCTACGCCGCGGACCGCGAGGTGCGGCGGGTGGTGTTCGCGGTCTCGGGGCGACCGTACGTGGCCGACCTCGTCGAGGGCTGGGTGGAGGAGCTCACCGTCCCCGGGACGGTGGACGATCCGCGCCTCGACCCCACGGGGCAGCGCGTCGCCTACGTCGTGGAGGGGGCGCTCCACGTCCGGGAGCTCGCGGGCTCGAACCGGGTGCTCGCCGGCGACGACGACCCCGACACGTTCTGGGGGCTGCCCGAGTTCGTCGCGGCGGAGGAGATGCGGCGCCTGCGGGGGCACTGGTGGTCGCCGGACGGACGGTACCTGGCCGCGACCCGGGTGGACCAGCGGCGGGTGCGGACCTGGTACCTCTCGGACCCCACGGATCCCGCGACGCCCCCGCGCGCGGTGCGCTACCCGCAGGCCGGCACGGAGGACGCCGAGGTGCGGCTGTTCGTGTTCGACGTCCGCAGCGGCGAGCGGGTCGAGGTCGCCTGGGACCGGGAGGCCTTCCCGTACCTCGCCCGGGTGGTCTGGGACGAGGCGGGACCCCTCACGCTCCTCGTCCAGAGCCGCGACCAGCGTCGGGTGCAGCTGCTCGAGGCCGACCACGGGCGGGGGGCGACGACGGTCCTGGCAGAGCTGGAGGACCCCGAGTGGTTCGAGCTCCCCGAGGACGCGCCGCGGCGTCTGGCCGACGGCCGGGTGGTCATGGTGGTCCCCCATCGGGAGACCGACACGTACCGCCTCACCGTGGACGGCGAGCCGGTCACGCCCCCCGGCCTCCAGGTGCGTGAGGTCCTCGACGTGGGCGAGGGGGTGCTGTTCCGCGCGTCGGAGGACCCGACCGAGGTCCACCTGTGGCGCTGGACGCCGGAGCGGGGCGCGGAGCGGCTCACGCACGAGCCCGGCGTCCATGCGGGGGCTGAGGGCGGTCCCCTCCTCGTCGTGAGCTCGGCCACCCTCGCGGCGGCGTTGCCCGAGACGGTGGTCCTCACCGGCGAGCGGGAGAGCGCGCGGATCGGCTCGGTCGCCGAGACGCCGGTCGTCGCGCCCTCGCCGCGGTTCCTGCGCCTCGGCGGTCGCGAGCTCCGAGCCGCGCTGCTCCTCCCCGGCGGGCGCGAGCCGGAGGAGCCCCTGCCGGTGGTGCTCGATCCCTACGGCGGGCCGGGGCCGTTCGCGAACCGGGTGACGGCGACCGCCGGCGCCTACCTCACCTCGCAGTGGATCGCCGACCACGGGTTCGCGGTGCTCGTGGTGGACG
>BEHO01000282.1 GCA_002898915.1 bacterium HR12 | reverse complement strand
AGGAAGCCGCGCTCCGGCTCCCCCAGGGAGGCGAAGCGCAGCCAGGGAGCCTTCAGCCGCTGCTCGGCGTCGGCCGGGTGGGCGCCGAGCACCAGTCCATCGCGGGACAGGATCAGCACCCCGCGCGCGTCCCCGACGCTCTGCGACAGACGCACGGCGAGCGCGGTGAGGTCCTCCATGGGTTCGTCTCCCCTCAACATCGGAGCGGGAGCGCAGGCCCTTGAGCCTCCGACCGGCGACGGAGCCCGGCCTCGGCCCGTTCGCCCTATGCCTCGGTCGGAGGACCTCCCCCGGGCTGCTCCGCCAGGGCGGCGACGGCCGCCGCCGACATGACCTCGACCGGGGCGACCCGTCCCGTCCACAGCTCGAAGGACAGGGCCGCCTGGGCGAGCAGGAGCCCCAGGCCCCCGAAGGCCGTGGCCCCCGCGGCGCGGGCCGCCTGCAGCAACGGCGTCGTCGCCGGCCGGTACAGGAGGTCGACGACGAGCACGTCCGGCCCGAGGGGCGGGAGCGGGAGGGATTCGCCGAGGGCGCCGAGGGGCGTGGCGTTGACGATGAGATCCACCCGATGCTCGGCGGCCCGCTCGAAGGGAACGATGATGAGCTCCGTCGGGCTGCCCTCGAGGGCGCCGCCGAGGTCCACGCGCGAGGGATCGCGCGCCGCGATGAGCAGCCGCGAGAGCCCCCCTTGCGCGAGCGCGAGGGCGCACGCCCTGGCCGCCCCGCCGGCCCCGTACAGGAGGGCGGTGCGCCCCGCGGGGTCGAAGCCCGCGTCCCGTCGGAGGAACCGGTCGAAGCCCGGCGCGTCGGTGTTGTGCCCCTCGAGCCCGGCGGCCCCCACGACGATCGTGTTCACCGCCCGCAGGCGCCGCGCCTCCTCCGACAGGCGGCCGATCCGCTCCGCCGCCTCGGTCTTGTGCGGCATCGTCACGTTGGCCCCCGAGAACCCGAGCGCCTGGAGACCCTCGAGGGCGACCGCGAGACGGCCCAGAGGCACCGGGAGCGGCACGTACACCCAGGGCAGATCCAGCGCCGCGAAGGCCGCGTTGTGGATCTCCGGCGAGAGGCTGTGGGAGACGGGCCAGCCGATCACCCCGACCGTCCGGGTCGACCCGTGGATGCGGACCGCCGGGAGCGCCTCACTCACCGCAGCGCGCCCGGTTCCGCTCGTGGTCGGCGAGGGTCACCCCGAACTCGTGGTGACCGTCCTCGCCGCACAGGACGTAGTAGAAGTACTCGGTCTCCGCCGGGTTCAGGGCGGCCTCCAGCGAGGCGAGCCCGGGGCTCGAGATCGGGGTCGGCGGCAGCCCCACGCGCAACCGGGTGTTGTACGGGCTGTCGTGCTCCAGGTCGGAGCTGGAGAGCTGGCCGTCGGGCGTCGGGTCGTCGTACAGCAGCGTCGCGTCGATCCCGAGCGTCATCCCCGCACGGAGCCGGTTGTAGATGACCCCGGCGATCAGCGGCCGCTCCTCGGCGAGCTTGGCCTCCTCCTCGACCATCGAGGCCACGATGACGACCTCGTAGGGGGTGAGGCCGAGCCGGTCGGCGTTCCCCCAGGGCAGGTGCTCGGCCTCCGCCGCGAACTGGTCGAGGAGGCGACGGATCACGTCGCGCGCCGTGGTGCCCTCGCGCAGGAACTCGAAGGTCTCGGGGAACAGGAACCCCTCCACCGTCGGCGTCCCCTTCGGCAGGTAGGGCGGCAGGGACCACCGGCCGCTCTCGGCCTCGGCCAGGAACCGACGCTCCGGGATGCCGAGCGCCTCGTGGACGCGCTCGGCGATCTGCGTGAGCCGGTAGCCCTCGGGGATGGTGAGGCGCACCGTGGGCTCGGGGGGCGGCGGGACCGTGAGGGCTCGGAAGGCCTCGTCGGGCGCCATGTTCGTCGTGAGCTCGTAGGTGCCCGGCAGGATCTCGTCCTCCAGACCGCTCCGGCGCAGGAGCCAGCGCGATACCGTTCCGCACCGGAGCACACCCGCCTCGTGCAGCCGGCGCACCACCTCGGCGCCGCTGTCGCCCTCGGCCACCGTGACCGTGACCGGCGTCCTCGGGCCCGAGGCCCCCTGGCACCACTCGTAGTAGCGGACGGCGGCGAGACCGGCGCCGAGGACGGCCAGGATCACGACGAGGGCGCCGAACGCGAGCCAGGGCGGACGGCGCCTCGGTGGGTCGAGGAGCTCCTCGGCCGGAGCGTGGGCGGTCACCGACATCCGGGCCGAGAGCATACCCGGGCCCGCGTCACCCACGCTCCGCGTCGAGGTACGCCTGGAGCATCACCGCCGCCGCCGAGCGGTCCACCGCCCGCCGGCGCCGCCTCCCCCGTGCCCCGGCCTCCCCCAGGGCGCGCTCCGCCTCCACCGTGGTCAGGCGCTCGTCGTGGAGGGCCACGGGGACCGGCAGGACCTCCCGGAGGGCCTCCGCGAAGGCCTCGGCCTTCCGCGCGGCCTCTCCCCGCTCCCCCGAGAGCGAGAGCGGGTGCCCCACCACCACCAGGGCGACGTCGTGCTCCCGGACGAGCTCCGCGATGGCGGCGAGGTCCCGGGGCGCTCCCGTCCGCACGGTCCCCAGGGGCACGGCGAGGCGGCGTTCGTCGTCGGAGATCGCGACCCCGATCCGGGCTTCCCCGAGGTCGAGGCCGAGGACCCGCCCGCGGGGCCTCCGCTCGGGCACCTAAGCTCCCGGTGAGGAGCTCCTCGAGGCGAGCGGGGATGGCGCCGATCGCGTCCCGTACGGCGCCGCCCTTCGGCCCGCCCGCGAACCCGAGGATCGGCTTGCCGCCGGCGCCCCCGCCGATCACCTTGGCCGCGCGCCCGAGGAGCGCCGGCGCCGTCACCCCTCGGGCCACCAGGTTCTTGCTGCAGGCCGCCGCGATGAGGGCCTTGCCCTCCGCGTCGCTGCCGAGCACCACCGCCGCCCCACCCCCGCCC
>BEHO01000281.1 GCA_002898915.1 bacterium HR12 | reverse complement strand
CGGTCGGCACGACGAACCTCGAGGAGACGGTGGCCAACACGAACCTCGAGGCCGCCCGCGAGATCGCGCGTCAGCTGCGGCTGCGGGACATCGGCGGCATGATCGTCATCGACTTCATCGACATGCTGCTCGAGCAGAACAAGAAGAAGGTGATCGAGACGCTGCGGGAGGCGCTCGCCCAGGACAAGTCCAGGAGCCAGGTCTTCGACATCAGCCCCCTCGGACTCCTCGAGGTGACGCGCAAGCGCGTCTCTGGTGGACTCTTGGAGGCCTTCTCGGAGACCTGCCCGACCTGCGAGGGCCGGGGGGTGCTCCTGACCTACGACGCCACGTGACGGCCGCTCGCCCGCGGGGCGGCGGACGGGAGGAGGAACGGGATGTACGCGGTGATCAAGACGGGCGGCAAACAGCACAAGGTGAAGCCCGGCGACGTGCTCGAGGTCGAGTACCTCCGCGGCGCGGAGGGGACCCTCACGTTCCGACCGTTGCTCGTCGTGGACGACGAGGGGCGGACGCACGTCGGCAAGGAGCTCGAGCGGGCGGTGGTCACGGCCACGCTGCTCGGTGAGCGCAAGGGCGACAAGGTGCGGATCTTCAAGTACAAGAACAAGACCGGCTACGCGCGCCGTGCGGGCCACCGGCAGCTCCTCACGCTCGTCCGGATCGAGGACGTGAGCCTCGGGGCACGCCGGGGCAAGGGGGCTGGGGCATCCGAGGCGGCTCCGACGGAGCCCGAGGCCGAGCCGGCTCCGACCTCCTAGCGATCGTTTGGTACCCTCGGAGCGAGATGGCGCACAAGAAGGGTGGCGGGTCCTCCCGCAACG
This sequence comes from bacterium HR12, assembly GCA_002898915.1. Classification (GTDB taxonomy): domain Bacteria; phylum Actinomycetota; class UBA4738; order UBA4738; family HRBIN12; genus HRBIN12. Next base: position 2,102 of record BEHO01000281.1, on the reverse strand, counting down.
GTCGTGACTCCGAGTCCAAGCGGCTCGGGGTGAAGGCGTTCGCCGGCCAGCGCGTGACGGCGGGCTCCATCATCGTGCGCCAGCGCGGGACCCGGATCCACCCCGGCCCGGGCGTCGGACGGGGGGGCGACGACACGCTGTTCGCGCTGGTGGACGGCGAGGTGACGTTCCGATCCTCGCGCGGCCGCCGCTTCGCGGTCGTGGTCCCGGCGGGCACCGCCTAAGCGCGGCGGGCCGCGTCCACCGCCGCTCGCACCCCGCGCTCCCAGGCCACGAGGAGCTCCCTCTTCTCACGGCTCATGAGCCCCAGGTACGTGACGTTGCGACGGCGCGCTCGCCGTCGGGGGCTCCGGAAGGGGAGCGCGAGCCGCTGGGCCTGCTCCTCGGCGCCGGGGAGCGGCGGCGGCGGGGCGAAGTAGAAGGCCGTCCGGCGGCGCTCGTCCCCCCGGCGCGAGACCACCATGAGCACGGGGGAGCCGCGCAGGCGCCGCACCCGCACGATCTCGGCGAGGGGCAGGGCGATGGCGGGGCCGGGCTCGCTCGGCTCGAAGCGCAGCGCGTCGGCTCCGAGGGCGAGCGTGCCCTCGCGCTCGACGGGCGGACCGAGCCCGAGCTCGACCGCCCACACCCGAACCGACTCCAGCATGGTTCCATCATCTCGTACGCGGGTCTGGGAGCATCGGGTCGTGGCGTTCGTCGATGAGGTGACGGTGGTCGTGCGGGGCGGCCGCGGCGGCGATGGGGCCGTCTCCATCCTGCGCGAGCCGTACCGGCCCCGGGGCGGCCCCGACGGGGGTGACGGCGGCCGCGGGGGCGACGTCGTCTTCGAGGTCGATCCCGGCGTTCACGACCTCTCCTTCCTGGCCGACCACCCGCACCTGCGGGCGCAGGACGGCCGCCCGGGTGGGCCGCGCAACCGGACGGGGGCGGACGGCGCCGACCTCGTCGTGCGCGTGCCCGACGGGACCCGCGTGGAGGACGCCGAGGGCCTCATCGCGGACCTGGTCGGGGCGGGCGCCCGCGCCGTCGTCGCCCGCGGCGGCCGGGGGGGTCGGGGGAACGCCTCCCTCGCGGGCCCGCGGAACCGCCTCCCCCGCACCGCCGAGGCGGGCGAGCCGGGGGAGGAGCGTCGCCTGTTCGTGGAGCTCCGACTCGTCGCCGACGTCGGTCTCGTGGGTCTCCCGAACGCCGGGAAGTCCACGCTGCTCTCCCGGCTCACGGCGGCGAGGCCGAAGATCGCCCCCTACCCGTTCACCACCCTCAGCCCCAACCTCGGCGTGGCCGAGATCGACGGGCGGATCGTCGTGGCCGACGTGCCGGGTCTGATCGAGGGCGCCCACGAGGGCCGGGGGCTCGGACACCGGTTCCTGCGGCACGTGAGCCGCTGCCGGGCCCTCGTGATCGTGGTGGATCTCTCCTCGCCGGATCCCGCGGCGGACCTGCGGACGGTGCGGGCCGAGCTCGAGGCCTACGACCCCGCCCTCGTGGCGCGACCCTGCCTCGTGGTGGGGACCAAGGCCGATCTCGTGGCCGACCCCGCCGGGGCGGCGGCGAGGCTCGACCCGGGCGCCGTCGTCGTCTCCGGGGTGACGGGGGTCGGACTCGAGGAGCTCCGGAGCCGCCTGGCGGTGCTCGCCAAGGAGGCCGAGGCCACGGCGGAGGATCGCCGGCCGGTCGTCGTGCTGCGTCCGGCCCGCAAGCCCTTCGAGGTGCGCCGCGAGGGGGAGCGCTTCCGCGTGATCGGGCGGTCGGTCGAGCGATGGGTCGCCGAGACCGACCTCGAGGACCCCGAGGAGGTCCGGCGCCTCCAGCGGAAGCTGCTGCGTGCCGGGGTCGAGCGGGAGCTCGCGGCCGCCGGGGCCCGCCGCGGCGACGAGGTCTGGATCGGGTCCCACGCCTTCGAGTTCCAGCCGGAGGAGGAGACCGACGGGCGGGCGTGAGCCTGCGCGGTCGGGGACGGGGCCGGCCGTAGGATAGGCGCCGTGGGACGGCGCCTCGGCGTGATGGGCGGGACCTTCGACCCGATCCACCACGGACACCTCCTCACCGCCGAGGAGGCCGCGGTCCAGTTCGGCCTGGAGCAGGTGATCTTCGTGCCGACC
>BEHO01000280.1 GCA_002898915.1 bacterium HR12 | reverse complement strand
CGCCGTAGCGGTAGGTACCCATGGGGCGTTCCTTCGCTCCTCCCTGCCGGACCACCGTAGGGGACCCCGGGGCCGCCGAGGCCCGCCGAAGGTCCAAACCGGGCCGCGTCGGGTCTCCGACCCGTCCCACGGCCCTCGTGCGATCGTGAAGGGAAATCACATCGATGTGATTGAGGAGCCCCCGATGCGGTGCTAGGGTCCGGTGTCAGCCCAAGATGTTGTGGTTGACCGGGGTCGCCGGAGCGCGGGGGGCGCCGCCGTGAGTTGGCTGATGCTCGCGGTCTTGGGCATGATATGGGCCACGTTCCTACTGGCCGGTGACCGTGTGGGGACGCCCAGGCGAACGATCGAGGGGTTCGAACGCGACATGGAGCTGCTCGCCGAGACGGGACGATCCGGACGATGGATCGTCACCCCCCGGAAGGGCACCCCCTTCATCGGCCCCGAGGCCCGCGCCCGTCAGCGCACGCTCGAGCGTCGTCGTCGGGTCTTCGTCGCGCTCCTCGAGAGCATCGCCCTCACGTTCCTCATCGGTCTCGCGCCGCCGCTGCGCTCGGTGTGGTACGTGACGGGCCTCCTGCTCGCGCTCCTCGGCGCGTACGTCTGGCTGCTGCTCTGGCTGAAGCACGAGGGCCCGCGCGCCCGCGCCCTGGAGCGGGCGCGTCTGGTCCGCGTCCCGGAGTCCCCGACCGTGCCGCGCACCCGGTACGTGACCGACGCCTCGAGCCGGACGCCGCGGCCCGCCGTCAACGGGCTCGTCGTGGACCCGGCCGACCCGGTCCGGATCGTCGTCCGGCCGGCGAGCGCGGCGCGCGCCTGAGGGCGCCGTGGATCTCGAGGAGATCGCCGAGGCGATCCGGCGCCGGTTCGACGAGCGGATGGAGGCGCGCGAGCGCGCCCTCCCCGCCTCCCGCCGCGCCATCCGCGCCTGCGCCAACGCGATCCGCGCGATCCACCGGGGGGAGTGGGAGCAGGCCCACCGGCTGATGGACGAGGCCCGCGCGGCGATCGACGAGTGCGCCGAGGCCGTCCGCGACCATCCCGAGATCCGCTACGCCGGGTACCTCCAGGACGCCGAGAAGGAGTACGCCGAGGCCCGCATCACGGAGGCCGTGGTCACCGGGCGACCGATCCCCTCGCCGGAGGAGCTCGGGGTGGAGGACGCCCCCTACCTGAACGGCGTGGCCGAGGCGATCGGCGAGGCGCGGCGCCACATCCTGGATCTCCTCCGCCACGGCCGGGTCGCCGAGGGCGAGGCCGCGCTCTCGGCCATGGACGACCTCTACACGATGCTCGTCACGATGGACTACCCCGACGCGATCACGGGGAACCTGCGCCGCTCGACCGACGTCGCCCGGAGCCTGATCGAGCGCACCCGCGGCGACCTGTCGGTGGCCCGGGTCTCGCAGGACCTCCACGACGCGCTCGAGCGCCACGCGCGCGAGGTCCTCGGCGGGGAGGAGCGGCCCGCCGAGTAGCCGCCCGCCGGGGTCGCTCTGCTACCCTGAACTGCGGTTCCGGGGGTGTAGCTCAGTCCGGTAGAGCGCTGCCTTCGCACGGCAGAGGTCGGCGGTTCGAGTCCGCTCACCTCCACGTTCGACGAGCCCCGAGCACGGTGCGCCGGCCTGCGGGCGGGTCGGTCGGTGGGCGATGCTTCCCGCGTGGACGTTCGCTTCGAAGGGCTCGCGGCCGGCCGGTTCCTGACCAGGCCGAACCGCTTCGTCGCCCAGGTCGAGGTCGATGGGTGGCCGACGCTCGCGCACGTGCCGAACGCGGGGAGGCTCCGCGAGCTCCTCGTGCCCGGCGTCGAGGTGCGGCTCGCTCCCCGGGGGGGTGAGCGGCGCACCGCGTACGACCTCGTGCTCGTCCGGATCCCGCCGGAGGAACGCGGTCCGGGTGGCGGCGAGTGGGCGTGCGTGGACTCCCGGCTACCGCCCCGCGTGCTCGCCGCCGCGATCGCGCGGGGCGCCGTGCCCGAGCTCGAGGGCGGGCGGGTGGTCCGCACCGAGCCGCGGCTCGGCGCCGGCCGGGCCGACCTCCTCGTCGCCGGACCGGGCGGGGAGGCCATGGTCGAGCCGAAGTCGATCACGCTCGTCCGCGCCGGCGCGGGGCTCTTCCCCGACTCGCCCTCGGTGCGGGGCGCCCGCCACGCCTCGGAGCTCGCCGCCGAGCGCGGGCGCCGGCGCCTGCTCGCCTTCGTGGTCCAGCGTCCGGACGCCCGCGCCGTCCGCGTGAACGAGCCGGCCGACCCGGCGTTCGCGGCGGCCGTCCGGTTGGCCGAGCGACGGGGGGTCGGGCTCCTGGCCGGGGTCTGCGAGGTCAGCCCCGAGGGGATCTCCTGGCGCGGGTCGGTCCCCATGGAGCGGTACCGCGCCGACGCTCCCGTGCCCGCCTTGCCCGACCACGTCCGGCCAGGGCTGCGCCTGCTCGTGTGCGGGATGAACCCCGGGAGGTACTCGGCCTGGTACGGCATGTACTTCGCGCGCCCCGGGAACCTCTTCTGGCCGGCGATGCGGGCCGCGGGGCTCGTTCCCGCCACCAGCGGTCCGGGCGAGGAGGCCTGGCTGTGTCGCGAGCTCGGCATCGGCTTCACCGACGTCGTGAAGCGGCCGACCGGCGGCATCGCCGAGGTGACCGAGGGCGAGTGGCGCGAGGGGGCCGAGCGTCTGCGCGCCCTCCTGCGGCGGTTCCGCCCCGGCGCGGTGTGCTTCGTCGGGCTGCGGGGCGCCCGGGCGGTGCTCGGGCCGGGCGCGCGGCCGGGGCCGCAGCCGCCGCTCGAGGGCGCTCCCTGCTTCGTCGTGCCGGCGACGAGCGGGCGGCAGGCCGCGTACGCGCGGCGGGAGGTGTTCGCCTGGTTCCGCGCGCTCGCCCGCTGGCTGGAGGCGGGATCGCGCTGAGGGCGCAGGGTCCACAGCACCCGCCGGGTGCCATGCTGGAA
>BEHO01000279.1 GCA_002898915.1 bacterium HR12 | reverse complement strand
TCGTGTTCCTCGGGTACCCCCTCCATCCGCCGGCGAACCCGGAGCGGCTTCGGGCCGAGCACCTGGGGCGGATCGGGGTGCCGATGCTGTTCGTCCAGGGGACGCGCGATCCCTTCGCCCGGAGCGACCTGCTCGAGCGGGTGCTCGCGCGGCTCGGGGATCTCGCGACGTGCGTGCCGATCGAGGGCGGGGACCACTCGTTCAACGTCCCGGGTGTCCGCGAGGCTCCCGGCGAGATCGGTGCGCGCCTGGCCGAGCACGCAGGGCCGTGGGTCCGTCGGATCGCGGCGTCGACGCCGGAGGCCCACTGAGGTGCCCCGCCGCCACCGCCGCCGCGTCGAGGAGCCGGCGCCGCCCCGCCGCCCGACGGCGGAGGCGCCGCTCTGGGCCCTCGTGCCCGACGCGGAGGTGCGGCGCGTCTCCGGCGAGAAGCCGTACCGCTGCCCCGGCTGCGACCACGAGATCCGGCCGGGGGTCTGGCACCTCGTCATCGTCCCCCGCGAGGACGCCGACGCGCGCCGGCACTGGCACGAGGGGTGCTGGCGCATCGAGCTCAACCGCACCCGGGGCCGACGCGGCGGTTGACGGCCCGCGACGCTACGCCCCGAGCTGCACCAGCACGGCCTCGACCGAGGCGATCCCGCGGCGCGCCGCGTCGAGGGCCAGCGCGAGGACGCGCGCCGCCCCCTGTGGCGAGTGGAAGCCCATCGAGTTCTCGGCGTTCACGAAGTCCGTGTAGAACTGGGCGACGCGCTGGTACCGCCGGGCCTCCTCGAGCATCGCGTCGGTGGCGCCCGCCTCCTGGGCCGCGGCGATCTTCTCGATGAGCTCCACCGTCGCGTCCTCCGCGAGGTCCAGGATCTCCCTCGTCGTGGCCTGGATCGCGTCCACGCGAGCCACGATCTCCGACCCCGCGTAGGGGTGGCAGACGCCGCAGGAGACGTCCGGGTTCAGGAGCGGGCTGCGGACCTGGTGGCTGCTGATCTTCAGCGCGCCCTCGCGGAGGTACGGCATGTGGCAGTCGGCGCAGGCGACACCGGACCGCGCGTGGATCCCCGTGCTCCACAGCTCGAACTCGGGGTGCTGCGCTTTCAGGGTCGGGGCGCCGCTGATGCCGTGCTGCCAGTCGGTCTGGCCGACCTCCTCGTAGTAGGCGAGGATGCGATCCGCCCGGAGCCCGCCGTCCCAGGGATAGACGAGCTGCTTGTCCTCGCCCTGGAAGTAGTACTCGACGTGGCACTGGGCGCAGATGAGCGTCCGCATCTCCTGGCGCGAGGCGAGCGCGTTCGGATCGTAGGGAACGGTGCGATCGCCGGCGCGCCACTCCTCCACGCTCGGAAGGAAGGGCGCCGGCGACCGCGACGCGGCGAGCTCTTGGATCCCCAGGATGAAGGCGGGACGGGTCACTCGGAGATCCATGCTGCGCGGATCGTGACAGTCGATGCAGGAGACCGGGTGTTCGACGAGCGCGTTCGCCTCCTCGTAGGGCATGGCGTTCACGATCCGGAACCCCCGCATGACGGCCTCGAGCCGCCGCGGGTCATCGAAGCCGGCGGTCGGGGGTGCGGGCGTTGCGCCTGCGGCGACCCCGGCCTCGTAGTACGCGAGGGTCGTCGAGGCATGGCAGTGGAGGCAGGAGCCGGGCTGGTCGAGCTCCGTCACCCGCCTGGACTCCTCCTGGTCGAAGAGGCTGTACACATGGCCGCGGTCCTCCCGGTACTCGAGGGCGAACCCGTACCCGGCGAAGATCGTGCGGAGGCGGGGATCGGCCTCGAGCCGGTCGAACGCCTCGCTCCCGCCGAAGCGCGTGCGCGCCGTATCCGCCGTGGCGAGGTACCCCTCGTACTGCCGTGGGAAGTTCCGGCCCCAGAGTTCCGGGTCGACCACGGTCTCGTCCAGCTCCACGAGCTCGAAGACGGCCCGTTCCCCCTCCGCTCGGCGCTCGACGATGTTCCGCCCGAGCGCCATCACGCCGGCGGTCGCGGCCGCCACCACCACGATCGTTCCCGCGTAGATGAGCTTCCGTCGCATCTCGCGTCTCTCCCTCAGCTCGCCGGGGGGTGTCCGGCGTCGCGGTGACACCGGACGCACCCGAGCACCTCGTCCTCATGGCCGACGATCTCGCTGACCAGCGCCGCGTGACAGCCACGGCAGTTGCGCTCCAGCACCGCGAGGTTCGCGGGCTTGATGCGGATCGGCTCCTCGAAGCGCTGGAGGGTGAACGCCACGGAGTGGTTCCAGCCGTTGCGGGCCTTCGCCAGGTACTTCCCGATGGGGTCGTGTGGGGTGTGGCAGTCGTTGCAGGTCGCGACCGCCGCGTGGGACGATCGCTGCCACGCGTCGAGTTGGGGCCGCATGATGTGGCAGTTGGCGCACGCGCGCGGGTCGTCGCTCAGGTAGGAGAGCCCCTCCGCGTAGTCCAGGACGAAGAGTGAGGAGCCGAGGAGCGCCCCGATCGCCGCGGACAGGAGCACCGGAAGCCACCCCCGTTGGGGGGTCCGCGGCCGAGCCACGGTCGCGTCGTCCACCGTCACGCCTCCTACCTTGAGAAGCAAGCTACAGGTGTTCACGTCTCGTGAGGACGGCGGGAGGGCCTGGCCGGGCTGGGACCTTCGCCCCGGGGTACGGGCCCTATCATCGGCGTCGTGAGCGGGGAGCGGCGGATCCTGTACCTCGTCCGGCACGGCCGGGCCGACCAGACGGCTCGGATCTTCCGCGACGGCCCTCGGTGACCGACGTTCGACCCGCCGCTCGACGCCGTCGGCCGCGAGCAGGCACGGCTGCTCGCCCGGCGCCTCCTCCGCCTGGACCCGCAGCCCTCGGTCGTCGCGTGCTCGCCGCTGCGCCGCGCCCTGGAGACCGTGGCTCCGTACGCCGAGGCCGCCGGGGTGGAGGTCGAGGTCGTCGAGGACCTCGCCGAGGCGCACCTCGGGGAGTGG
>BEHO01000278.1 GCA_002898915.1 bacterium HR12 | reverse complement strand
CGTGGATGTCGTTCTTCACGGTCCCGATCACGACCTTGCCGATGCGCTCCGCCCCGGTCTCCGCCAGGAGCGGGCGGAGGACCTCCATCCCGGCCTTCATGGCGTTCGCGGCGAGGAGCACCTCGGGGACGAAGAGGATCCCGTCGCGGAAGTCGACGCCCACGATGCGCATGCCCTCGACGAGCGCGTCGTTCAGGATCCGATCGGGCGGGAGACCCCGCTCGAGCAGGATCTGGGTCCCCTCGACGATCTCGTCGGCGAGGCCGTCGTAGAGGTCGTCGTGCATCTGTCGGATCAGGTCCTCGTCGGACAGGCTCCGAAGGTCGATGTCGTCACCGGCCATGTCAGCTCCTCGATCCTCTCCTCCGCATGATGCAGGAAGTGGTTGCGGGATGGGTTCAGACGTTGCTGATACAGCAACACCCCTAGGTGGCGTGGAGGTCGATCACGACCGTCTTCAGCTCGGTCAGGCGCTCCATGGAGAAGCGCCCGCCGACGCGTCCGACCCCGCTCATCGATCCGGCCCGCCCGCCGAAGGGGAGGTGGGACTCCCAGTAGTTCGTGCCCTCGTTGACGTTGACCCAGCCCGTCCGCACCGCCTCCGCGAACCGCAGGCCCCGCGCGAGGTCCCGGGTGAAGACCGCCGCGAGGAGCCCGTAGGGCGAGCCCTCCACGATCCGGATCGCCTCGGTCTCGTCCTCGATGGCCGAGATGGGCGCGACCGGCCCGAAGGTCTCCTCCCGCGCGATCTCCATCTCGTCGGTCACGCGGTCGAGGACGGTCGGGGCGAAGAACAGCGGTGAGCCGAGCTCGGGGAGCCGGGCGCCCCCGGTGAGCACCCGCGCCCCGCGCTCGACGGCCTCGCGCACGTGACGCTCCGTCTTCTCCGCCACCGGCTCGTTGTTCAGCGGGCCCATCGTCGTCGCCTCGTCGAACGGGTCCCCGACCCGGATCGCCTCCGCGACGCGCGCGACCAGCCGCTCGGCGAAGTCCTCGGCCACGCCGCGCTGGACCAGGATCCGCTCCCCCGCGGTGCAGCTCTGACCGGCGTTCAGGAAGCACGCGACGAGCGTCGCCTCCACGGCGCGGTCGAGGTCGGCGTCGTCGAGCACCACGAGGGGTCCGTTGCCCCCCATCTCGAGCAGGAGCTCCTTCCCGGCGGCGCGGGCCGCGACCGTCCGGCCCGTGGCGATGGACCCGATGAAGCCGACCGCCTGGGTCCCCGGGTTCGCCGCGATCTCGTCGCCGACCACCGGCCCGGGCCCGGTCACCAGGTTCACGACCCCCGGCGGGAGGTCCGCGGCCTCCAGGCACTCCGCGAGCCGCGCGGCGCAGATCGAGGTCGTCGGGGCCGGCACCCACACCACGGCGTTCCCGTACGCGAGGGCCGGGGCCAGGATCTCCGCCGGCATCGTGTAGGGCCAGTTCCAGGGGCTGATGACCGACACGACGCCGAGGGGCACCCGTTGCAGCAGGACACGCTTGCCCGCGTCGACCGAGGGCGGGAGGATCCCCTCCATCCGGGTCGCGTCGGCCGCGGCCATCTCGAAGTACGCGATGAGCTCCGCCACCTCGTCCTCGGCCTCGGCGCGGAGCGGCTTGCCCTGGTCGAGCGAGAGCGTGCGCGCGAGCTCCTCCCGCCGACCATCGATGACCTCCGCCACCCGGCGCATCGCGCGCGCTCGGTCGAAGGCGGACAGGGCGGCCCAGCTCGGCTGGGCCGCCCGCGCCGCCTCGATCGCGCGGCGGGCGTCCTCACGGGTCCCCTCGGCGACCTCGCCGATCACCTCGCCCGTCGAGGGGCTCGTGGCCTCGAAGGTCCGCTCGGCATCGACCCACCGGCCGCCGATCCACATCCGCACGTACTCGCCCACCGCGCCCCCTCTCGACGTCTACGACGCGGCCAGGCCCGCGTCGACCCAGGGCTGCCACACGTCCGGGTTCGCGTCGATCCAGCCCCGGGCCGCCTCCTCCGGGTCGGTCCCGTTGTGGATCTCGAGGGCGATCGCGTTCTGGTCCTCGTTCGTGTAGCGCATGGCCGAGAGGAACGCGAACGCCGCGGGCGCCTTCTCCTCGAGCCCCTCGTGGAAGGCCTTGTACAGCACGTCCTGCGGGTAGCCGCAGGCGTACGCGTCGGGGTTGTTCACCGCCGCGTCCTCGCACTCGGGGGTGACCTCCGGCAGCTCGATCATCGTGAGGTCGTACTGCGCGTGGGCCCAGTGCGGCGTCCAGAAGTAGAAGAGGATCGGCTCCCGCTTCTGGTAGGCGGCGTCGAGCGCCGCGAGCTCGGCCGCCTCCGAGCCCGCGTAGACGACCTTGAGGTTCAGCCCGAGGTTGTCGGCGATCGCCTGGTCGAACGTGACGTAGCTCGGGTCCCCGTCGAGGATCTGCCCGGCGTCGCCCGACTCGGGCGTCCGGAACAGGTCCTCGTTGCCCTTGAGGCCCTCCCAGGTCGCGAGCTCGGGGTGGTCCTCGAGCAGGTAGGTCGGGATCCACCAGCCGATCTGGCCGATGACGCCGAGCTCCCCGCCGTCGACGACCCCGTTCCCCGACTCGATGTACTTCTTGTAGTCCTTGCCGTGACCGGACGGCCACACCTCGAGCGTCGCGTCGAGGTCCCCGTTCGCGAGCGCCGGGAACTGGGCGTACTCGTCGATCTCGACCAGCTCGACCGTGTACCCCAGCTTGTCCTCGAGCAGGACCTTGGCCACGTTCGCGTTGGCCGCCGAGCCGTCCCAGGGGCTGACCGCGATCCGGATCGTGATGTCCCGGTTGTCCGGGACCTGCGTACCGGCGGTCGGGCCGGTCGCCCCCCCACCCGACGACCCACCGTCCTCGACGTCGCTGCACGCGGCCGCGACGAGCGCGACCAGCGTCACCAGGAGGCCGAGTCGGATCCACCGGCTCAGGCTCACCTCGCGCATGCGCTTCCCCCTTTCCCTTCGGTCGGTCCTCATACCGACGTCTCGGG
>BEHO01000277.1 GCA_002898915.1 bacterium HR12 | reverse complement strand
GTCCGGGCGGGCGAGCCCGTCGCCCTGCCCGTCCGCGGGGTCACGGCGCGGGAGGCGGCGACCTGGTTGCTGGTCTCGATCCTCGTGGGGGTGGCCGTGGGGCTCGTCGCTCACAGCCTGGTCACGGCCGAGGACCGGACCGCGCGCGTCGTGGGCATCCAGCAGAGCCGCGCCGAGGCCGTGGTCCGGGCGTACGAGCAGGCCTGGATGGCCGCGCAGCCGACCGCCGCGCGGATCCGGGTCACCGGCACGGGCCCGGGACTGGCCTGGGTCGCCGACCGGCAGGCGGTGTGGGCGGAGCACGCGATCACCGGCACCGGCCCCGGCCTGGCGACCGTGGCGCGGATGCAGGCGGGGTACGAGCCGGGGGCCGACCCCACGGGAACCGGCCCGGGCCTGGAGCACCTGTCCCGGACCGCCGGCCCCGAGGAGGCGGTCATCGGGACGCCCTGAGCACCCCGTCCGTGGACCCGGAGGAGACGGGCGCCCGTCTCCTCCGGCCGTCCGGGCCGGCCTCGGACCCGACCCCAGGCGTTGACCATCCCGCCCCATGCGTGCACAGTCACGTGGGAGGTGGGGCGTGGAGTACCGGGTCCTCGGGTCGTTCGAGGTCATCTCCGACCACGGGCACGTCGGGCTGGGGCCGCCGAAGCAGCGGGCGGTCCTCGCGATCCTGCTCCTGCACGTCGGCGAGATCGTCCCGACGGACCGATTGATCGAGCTGGTCTGGGGGGAGCATCCGCCCAGGACCGCGGCTCACTCGATCCAGCTGTACGTCTCGGAGCTCCGCAGGGCGCTGGGGTCCGACCACCGAGGACCGGTGATCGAGACACGGTCCCCCGGGTACCTGCTCCGCGTCGAGCCCGACCGCATCGACGCTCGGAGGTTCGAGGAGCGGGTCCTCGAGGGGACCCGCGCGATCGCCGCGGGCGATCCGGCCCGTGGGGCCGCCGCGCTCGGTGCGGCGCTCGACCTCTGGCGAGGCTCGCCGCTGCCGGACTTCACGTACGAGGGGTTCGCTGAGACCGAGATCCGCCGTCTCGAGGGGCTCCACCTGCACGCGATCGAGGAGCTCGCGGCGGCCGAGCTCGAGCTCGGACGCCCGCAGGACGCGCTCACGCTCCTCGAGGGGGCGACCACCCAGGACCCGCTGAGGGAACGCTCGCGCGAGCTCCAGATGCTCGCCCTCTACCGGGCGGGGCGACACGCGGAGGCGCTGCGCGTCTACCAGAGGTTCGCGGGACTCCTGGCCGAGGAGCTCGGGCTCGATCCCTCTCCGTCGCTCCGCCGACTCCAGGAGCGGATCCTGCTCCACGACCCGACCCTCGCACCACCCCGACCCGCGACCCCCGCTCGGGTTCGGAACCCCTACAAGGGGCTGCGGGCGTTCGACGAGCAAGACGCGGAGGACTTCTTCGGGCGCGAGGAACTCGTCCGGACGTTGCTGGGGATGCTCGGCGAGGGCCGTCGACTCGTCGCCCTGGTCGGTCCGTCGGGCTGCGGGAAGTCCAGCGTCGTGAACGCGGGACTCATCCCGGCGATCCGGAGCGGCGCCGTACCGGGCTCCGAGACGTGGGCGATCGTCAGGATCCTGCCCGGCCCTCGCCCGCTCGAGGAGCTGGGAGCGGCCCTGTCGGGGGTCGAGGGAGCCCGCGAGGATCCGGCCGCGGCGCTGGAGGCGGCGGCTCGGCACGGCGTCCCCGGCGGGGACCTCCTCCTCGTCGTGGACCAGTTCGAGGAGTTGTTCTCCGCGGCCGGAGAGGCGGACCGGGAGCGGCTCCTCACGGCCCTCGCAGTGGTGGTCGAGGAACCCGACGCTCGCGTCCGGGTGGTGCTGACCCTCCGCGGCGACTTCTACGACCGGCCGCTCCTGCACCCCGCGTTCGCCAACGCCTTCGTCCCGGGGGTCGTGAGCGTCCTGCCGATGGCCGCCGACCGGGTGGAGTTGGCGATCCTGGGGCCCGCGCGCCGGGTCGGGGCCGAGATCGAGCCCTCGCTGCTCGCGGCGCTCGTCGCGGATGCGGTCGGGCAGCCGGGCGCGCTCCCGTTCCTCCAGTTCGCGCTCACCGAGCTGTTCGAGCGCCGGACCGATGGGCGGCTCACGATCGAGGGGTACCGCGGGTTCGGTGGGCTGCACGGGGTCGTGTCCCGTCGGGCCGAGGAGGCGTACGCGCGACTCCAAGAACCCGAGCGGGAGCTCGCGCTCCAGGTGTTCCTCCGGCTGGTCCGCCTCGGGACCGGGGCCCGTCACTCCCGGCGGCGGGTGCCGCTCGCGGAGCTCACCGCGCTCGGCGCCGACCCCGTGGCGCTCTCCGAGGTACTGGACGCGTTCGGGCGGCACCGCCTGCTCTCCTTCGACCGCGATCCTGCGACGGGCGACGCGACGGTCGAGGTCGCGCACGAGGCGCTGCTGTGGGAGTGGGAGCGGCTCGCCGAGTGGATCGAACGGCGGCGAGCCGATCTTCGGCGGCGCGCGGTCCTGGCCGCGGCGGCCGAGGAATGGAGGTCCTCCGGCCGGCAGGCCGACTACCTGCTCAGCGGGAGCCGGCTCGCGGAGTACGAGGGTTGGGCGGGCGGAACGGACCTGCGGCTCGCCGGGCCGGAGCGGGAGTTCCTGGACGCGTCGGTCCTGCGGCGCGAGGAGCTGGGATCCGAGGAATCCGCGCGACGGGAGGCCCACCGCCGTCTCGAACGGCGCGCGCGCCGGCGGTGGTGGGCGGCGGCCACGGCCGTCGCCGTCCTGGTCGCCGGCGGGACCTTCGGGCTCCTCTCGCCGCTGGCGAACCGGGCGCCCGACGTGGCGCTCCTGTTCGACGGCTACGGCGACGGCGGATGGAACGACATGCTGGCGGCGGGCTTCGACGACGCGGTCTCCAGGTTCGACCTCCGGGCCGAGCGGGCGATCCTCGACCTCTCGGAGGCGTTCGGCCCGCAGCTCCGTCGGCTCTCCGAGGACGGGGTGGACCTCATCGTGAC
>BEHO01000276.1 GCA_002898915.1 bacterium HR12 | reverse complement strand
TCCCCGTCGCGGACGTCGCAGACCGTCGAGATCCCCGTCGTCGTGAGCTCGTCCAGGCCGTCCTCGCCGCGGAAGAGCTTGGCCCGCACGCCCCGGCGGGCGAGCACCTCCGCCATGAGCCGCAGCATCCGAGGGTCGGACACCCCGACGGCCTGCGCGGTCGGCCGCGCCGGGTTGCAGAGCGGTCCGAGGAAGTTGAAGACGGTCGGCACGCGAAGCTCGCGGCGCACCGGCCCCGCGTGCGCCATCCCCGGATGGAAGACCGGCGCGAACAGGAAGGCGATGCCCGCCTCGGTCAGGCAGCGCTCCACCCCGGCCGGCCCGAGGTCGATCCGGACGCCGAGGGCCTCGAGGACGTCCGCCGACCCGCACCGCGAGCTCGCCGCCCGGTTCCCATGCTTGGCGACCCGGACCCCCGCGCCGGCCACGACGATCGCCGCGGCCGTGGAGATGTTGAACGTCCCGGCCCGGTCCCCACCCGTGCCCACCACGTCGACGACCGGGCCGGGCGCCTCGACGGGCGTCGCGAACTCGAGCATCGTGCGGACGAGCCCCTCGATCTCCTCCGCGGTCTCGCCCTTCGTCCGGAGCGCCATGAGGAACCCCCCGATCTGCCCGGGGGTCGCCTCCCCCGCCATGATCGAGCGCATCGCGGCGGCCGCCTCCTCGGCCGTGAGCGAGGCCCCGGAGGACAGGCGCGAGAGCACGTGCGGCCACAGGTCCCGCTCCATGGGACGGGCAGGCTAGCACGAGGGCGGGCGCCGCGGCCGCGCACGGTCGCACCCGGCTCGCTACACTGTGGGTCGACCGCTCCGCGGTCGTGCGGGCGTGGTTCAATGGCAGAACGCGAGCTTCCCAAGCTCGAAACGGGGGTTCGATTCCCCTCGCCCGCTCGAGGAGGCGGCGCCGGGCGCGCCGCCTTCAGCCGTTCCCGGACCCTGCCGGGCGCGCCCGGCGCCGCCCCCCCCGCCTCCCCCAGGATCGCCCCGCCGGTCGGGCACAGATCGACCAGGGGACAGTCCGCGCAGCGGGGCTCGCGGGCTCGGCACACCGCCCGCCCGAGCCGGATCAGCCCGACGTGCAGGGGAACCTTCAGCGCATCCGGCACGAGCCCGTGCAGGAGGTCGTGGGCCCGCTCGGCGGACGCGCGGGGCGGCACCAGCCCGAGGCGCCGCGCGACCCGGTGCACGTGGGTGTCCACGGGGATCGCGTCCCGACCCAGGGCGAACGCCATCACCACCGCCGCCGTCTTCGGGCCCACCCCCGGCAGGCTCGTGAGGTACGGCCGCACCTCGGCGTCCGGCAGCTCCCGCAGCCGGGAGAGGTCGTAGGCCCCCTCCCGCTCGGCCACCTCGCGCAGGATCGCCCGGATCCTGGCCGCCTTCGTGTTGGCGAGGCCCCCGGAGCGGATCGCCCGGGCGAGCTCCCGCGTGGGGGCCGGCGCCACCCGGGCCCAGGTCGGGTAGGTGCGGCGGAGCGCCTCGAAGGCCCGCTCGGCGTTGGCGTCGCTCGTGTGCTGCGAGAGCACCGTGAGGACCAGCTCGTCCAGGGGGTCCGTCGCCCGCGGCGGCACGAGCGGGCCGAAGCGGCGCTCCAGCCGTCGGACGATGGCTCGGATCCGGCGGCGGTCGGGCGCGGCGCTCACGCCGGCGCGTAGTTCCGGAACTGGGTGAGGTGCGGCAGGAACGTGAGGGGCACCGTGTCGGTCGGGCCGTTCCGGTGCTTGGCCACGATGAGCTCGGCGAGCCCCTTCTTCTCCGGGGCGGTGTCGTCCCGGTGGATGAACATCACGACGTCCGCGTCCTGCTCGATGGCCCCCGACTCCCGGAGGTCCGAGAGCTGCGGCCGCTTGTCCTGGCGCCGCTCGGGATCGCGGTTCAGCTGCGAGACCGCGATGACGGGGATGTGGAGCTCCTTGGCGAGGAGCTTCAGGCTGCGGCTGATCTCGGCGATCTCCTGTTGCCGGTTCTCCACCCGCCGGTGGTGGGACATGAGCTGGAGGTAGTCGACGATGATCAAGCCCAGCCCGTCCCGTCGGGTGGCGAGACGCCGCGCCTTGGCCCGGATGTCCACGATCGTCACGTTGCCGGAATCGACGATGGTGAGGGGGGCGTCGTGGAGGATCTCGGCGGCCTGGGCGATGGCCGCCCAGTGCTCGGCCCCCACGCGCTTGTTCCGGATCGCGTCCCAGGGGACCCGAGCCTCCGCGCAGAGCAGGCGCATGCCGATCTCCCACCGCGACATCTCGAGGGAGAACATCGCCACCGGGACGTGGGAGTCCACGGCCACGTTCCGGGCCACGTTCGTGACGAAGGAGGACTTGCCGACGCCGGGTCGCGCCGCCACCACGATGAGGTTCCCCGCCTGCAGGCCCGAGAGGAGCGCATCCAGGTCGCGGAAGCCGGTGGGCAGTCCGGCGAAGGCGGACTCCCGGTTCTGGATGTGCTCGAGATCCAGGATGGCCTGGTCCACGAGCTCGCGGAGGGTGGCGATCTGGTCCTTCTCGTCCCGGCGGGCGACCTCGTAGATCCGCTGCTCCGCCTCGTCGGCCACCCGTTCGGGGTCCTCCGGCACCGAGTACCCCATCTCCATGATGTCCGCGGCCGCCGCGATCAGGCGCCGGAGCAGCGCGTGCTGGGAGACGATCCGCGCGTAGCTCGCCGCGGCCGCGGGCGTCGGCACCTGCTCGACCAGCTCGTGGATGTAGAGGTGCCCGCCGACCTCCTCGAGGATCCCGCGGCGCCGCAGATCCCCCACCGCCGTGATGGCGTCCACGGGCTCGCCCCGCGCGTAGATGAACCGCAGGGTCTCGTAGATCTTGCCGTTGGCCGAGCGGTAGAAGTCCTCCGGGTGGAGGATCTCGACGACGTCGGCGATGGCCTCGGCCGAGAGCATCATCGAGCCGAGCACCGACTCCTCGGCCTCCAGGTTGTGGGGCGGCACCCGATCCGGCGCAAGGCGCCGGACGCCCTCAGCAGCT
>BEHO01000275.1 GCA_002898915.1 bacterium HR12 | reverse complement strand
GCAGGAGGGGCCCGAGCGGTGGGTCACGCAAGGCTTCGAGGTTACGGGGATCCTTTCCGTTCCTGAGCTCGGCGATCTCGACCTCTCATCTTGTCGCGCGGGAAGGACGCACTACTCGTACATCGAGACGGGGCAGGGCGGGTGACCTGCGAGCCGCCGTCGACGAGTCGGGCATCAGGGCTTCACGCCAGCACGCCTGCCGCGTAGCATCTCGCATATGCCGAGGCAGGTGACGTCCCGGATCGCAGGACGGCCGGTGCCCGGCTCGGGCTCGCTCACGGTGCCGAACCCGGCGCGCCTGGACGAGGTGGTCTCGGAGGTCTCGCTCGCCGACGCCGCTACCTTCGTCGAGGCCTGCCGCGCCGCCCGTGAGGCGCAGCCCGCCTGGGCGGCGGTGCCGGCGCCGGTGCGCGGGCGGGCCGTGCAGCAGCTCGGCCGCCTGGTCGAGGCCAACCTGGAGGCGCTCGCGCGTCTCATCACCCGCGAGATCGGCAAGCCCATCGTGGAGGCCCGGGGCGAGGTGCAGGAGGTGGTGGACACCTGCACGTTCTTCGCCTCCGAGGGCCGGCGGCTGTACGGGATGACGGTGCCCTCGGAGCTGCCGGACAAGCAGCTGTTCACGTTCCGCACGCCGGTCGGGGTGGCCGCCATCATCACGGCCGGGAACTTCCCGGTCGCCGTGCCCTCCTGGTACCTCGTGCCGGCCCTCCTCTGCGGCAACACCGTGGTGTGGAAGCCGGCGGAGTACGCACCGGCCGTGGCCGAGGCCTTCGCGGAGCTCTTCCTCCACGCCGGGTTCCCGGCCGAGACGTTCTCGATGGTGCTCGCCGACGGCCCCACGACCTTCCAGGGTCTCGAGCGGGCCCTCGAGGCGGGGCTCGTGGACAAGGTGGGGTTCACCGGCTCCACCGAGGTCGGCCGCCGGATCGGCGAGCTCTGCGGGCGGCACCTCCAGTCGCCGTGCCTCGAGCTCGGGGGGAAGAACCCGCTCGTCGTGATGCCCGACGCCGACCTCGACCTCGCCGTCGAGGGGTGCCTGTTCAGCGGGTTCGGGACGGCGGGGCAGCGGTGCACCTCGCTCGGCACGGTGATCGTCCACGAGGACGTCCACGACGACTTCCTCGCGCGGTTCGCCAAGGCCGTGGCCGAGGCCCCCATCGGCGACCCGATGGAGCCGGTCCTCTACGGGCCGATGATGAACGCCCGCTTCTGCGACCGGTTCTGCGAGGAGTGGCTCGGGCTCGTGCGCGCCCACCACCGGCTCCATGGATCCACCGGCACGGGCCGCATCACGCGGGCCAACCCCCGCGAGGGGTTCGTCGGCGATCCCGAGGCCGGCCTCTACGTCCACCCCACGATCGTGGACGGCGTGACGATGGAGGACGAGCTGTACCGGACGGAGACCTTCGGGCCGATCGTTGGGGTCGCCACCTTCGCCACCTTCGACGAGGCGATGGAGCTCGCGAACGGCCACGGGTACGGCCTGTCGGCCTCGATCTACACCCGCGATCCGCTCAACGTGTTCCGGTTCCGGGAGCGGATCTCGGCCGGCATGGTGAGCGTGAACAACTCGACCTCCGGGGCCGAGGCCCACCTGCCCTTCGGGGGGAACGGGAAGAGCGGCAACGGCTCGCGCCAGTCCGGCGTCTGGGTGCTCGAGCAGTTCACCCGGTGGCAGGCGATGAACTGGGACTACTCGGGCCGCCTCCAGAAGGCCCAGATGGACGTGGCCGACGTCTCGGCCGACCTCGGCTTCCGCCTGCCGAGCGACTGACGCTCAGCCGCGGGGCCCTCGCCCGTAGCGCTCCATGACCTCGAGGAGCCGGTCGTGGGGGAGCGCGTACGCGGTGATCCCGTCGCGCCCCGTCATCGTCTCGGCCGCGACGAGGGCGTTGCAGATCGCCTCCTCCGTGGCCTCGATCGCCGCCCAGAACAGCGGCGTGATCGCGCCGTCGGGCAGCATGTCCACGGCGACGACCTCCGCCGGCTGCTCGTCCTTGTAGGAGCGGAGGCGCCCCCGGTTCGCGGTGGAGAAGGCGAGGAACAGGTCGCCGCTGGAGTGGGCGCCCGCCCCGCCCGCCCGGGCGATCCCGAGACCCGCCCGCTGCGCGAGGCGCTCGCACTGGTGGGGGAGGAGCGGGGCGTCGGTGGCGAGGATCACGATGATCGAGCCGGTCTCCGACGGCCGATCGTAGGGCGAGGGGACCTCGTCGGTCCCGATCTCGCGCCCAACCGGGACGCCGTCCACCATGAGGCGCGAGCGCTCGCCGTGGTTGGCCTGGACGAGCGCGCCGACGGTCCACCCGCCCTGCTCGGCCGGGAGCCGGCGGGAGGCGGTGCCGGTCCCGCCCTTGAACTCGTGGCAGATCATGCCGGTCCCCCCGCCGACGTTGCCCTCGGGCACCGGCCCGTCCGAAGCGCTCGCCAGGGCCCGCCGCACGTGCTCGGGCCGGACGTGGGCGCCGTTGATGTCGTTCAGGGTCCCGTCGTAGGTCTCGCCGACGACGGGCAGGCTCCAGTACGACCCGAGCTCCGGGTGGAGGGCGGCGTCGGCGAGGGCGAGGGTGTCCCGCACCACGCCCACGCTGTGCGTGTTGGTGATGGCGATCGGCGTGGTGAGGGTGCCCGACTCCCGCACCCACTCCAGGCCGGTGAGCTCGCCGTTGCCGTTCAGCCGGTGGCAGCCGGCGAACAGGGGCTCGCCGGCGATGCCCTCGTGGGGGACGATCACGGTGACGCCGGTCCGCACCGGGCCCCGTCCCACCTCGAGCGGGCCCTCGCCCTCGATGAGGGTCACGACGCCGACGCGGACCCCCTCGACGTCGGTGATCGCGTTCAGCGGGCCGGGCGGGAGCTGCCCGACCGAGAGGCCGAGATCGCGGAGCCGCATACCGCCTCCTTCCCATCCGAGCGGACCGAGCGAACGGCGGAGCCCGGCGGGCGTCCGGGTCGTCCGGCGGAAGGCTATCCTGCCCGCGTGCCCG
>BEHO01000274.1 GCA_002898915.1 bacterium HR12 | reverse complement strand
CCAATCCCGCGCCGCATCCAGGTCCCGCTCCGTCAGCTGGAGCTTGTAGGTGATCTGCTCGTACCGAGCGAGCGCGTCGTCCAGCCGCTGCCCGAGGACCGCCGCCTGCGCGGAGAGCCGGTCCAGCACGTCCTGCTTCTCCGCCATCGCGCGCTCCAGCCGCCGCAGCTCGGCCCTCGCCCGGTCGAGCTCGCCCTTCGTGTCGGCCCCCGCGGTCGGGGTGACGAGGATCAGCGTCAGCAACGCGGCCGCCGCCCCGCCGATACGGAGCAACCGCGCCCGACCGCATCTCCGGTTCGCCCTCATGCGGGGGACCTCCTTCCCATCCCGACCGAGATCGACGCCAGGCGCCGAAGGTCGCGACATCCTACAAGATGTCGTACGAGATGCCCGGCGTGGAAGGGGCGACCGGGACCCGGTCCCCACCGGACCGCTCGGGCGTTCTTGCAATCTCTTTCTGATGCACGTGATCGCACATCGCCTCTACACTGTGGAGACACGTGGGAGCGAGTGCGCGCGAACACGCAGGACGGAGGTGGGGATGCTCGAGGCGATCGTGGCGGTGTCGCACACCCAGGCGTTCGGCATCGGCCTCGTGGTGACGGCGTACGCCTTCGGGCTCCGCCACGGCATCGACTGGGACCACATCGCGGCGATCACGGACATCACGAGCTCGCAGGCGTCCACCCGGACGGCGATGTTCTTCGCGACGCTGTACGCGCTCGGGCACGCCTCGGTCGTGTTCGTGCTCGGCGTCCTCGCGATCACCCTCGGGGACCTGCTGCCGAGCGGCCTCGACGCCTTCATGGAGCGGGTGGTCGGGGTGACGCTGCTGGTCCTGGGCGCCTACGTCTTCTACGCGCTGATCCGTCACGGCAGGGATTTCCGGATGCGCAGCCGATGGATGCTGATCTTCTCCGGCGTTCGCCGCGGGGCCCGGTGGGTCCGGCGACGGATGCGGTCGGGTTCCGGGTCGCCGAACGGATCGACCGTGGTCGACGCCGCCCTCGAGCACGAGCACGAGCACGTCCCCGGGACCCCGCACCACGAGTCGTTCGAGACGCCCTTGGAGGTCGCGGCGGGATCGCTCCGAGGGTCGCACCCCCACCGCCACCGCCACCGCCACCCGGCGCCCTCGAACGACGATCCCTTCATGAACTACGGCGCGGGGACCTCCTTCGTGGTCGGGACGATCCACGGCATCGGCGCAGAGACCCCGACCCAGGTGCTGATCTTCCTGGCGGCGACGGGCGTCGGCGGGACCGCCGTCGGCGTGCTGCTGCTGCTCGTGTTCCTGGCCGGCCTCCTCACGAGCAACACCGGGATCGCGCTGGCCGCGACCTACGGCTTCCTCGCCGCCGGCAAGAGCTGGCGGCTGTACGTCGCCGTCGCCGTGGTGACGGGGATCTTCAGCCTGACGGTGGGGTCGCTGTTCCTCCTCGGCAGGGGCACCCTGCTGCCGGCGTTCTTCGGCGGCTGAGGAACGGCGGGGATCGGCCCGTCTCCCCCGCGGACCCTCCCCCGCGGACCGGCTTCCTCCCGACGAGGGCCACGGGACCGGCTCCGTCGAGCTCCGTGGCGCCGGCCAGGCCGAACCCCGCCCGTCCTCACCCGCCACCGGAGATGCCTGGCCTGAGGTGGGTGCCGCGCTCAGGGCGCGACCGTCAGCACGGTCTGCATGCCCGCCTCCGCGTGATAGATGTTGTGGCAGTGGAGCGCCCAACGGCCGGGGTTGTCCGCGATGAACTCGATCGCCACCCGACCGCTCGCTGGGACGATCACCGTGTCCTTGCGCGGGCCCGCGACGCCCCCCGGGGCGAGCACCTGGAACGTCGTGCCGTGCAGGTGGATCGGGTGCCACATGGACGTTCGGTTGTCCAGGACCAGACGGACCCGTTCGCCTTGCTGAACCGAGAGCTCACCGCCCCCGACCACCTCGATGCCCCATCGGTAGGCGGCCATGTCGCCGGTGAGGGCCAGCTCGTAGGTTCGGTCGGGGCGTCCGGCCGGGAGCGACGTCTCCGCGGTGGCCGACAGATCCTCCGGGCCGAGCAGGCGCCCCCGGAGCTCCGGGACGTCCACCTCCGGGCCGGGCAGCGGGCCGGCGCCGGTTCGGAGCACCGCCAGGGCGCGGCCGCCCTTGCTCTCCGCCTCGGCCACGAGGGGGAACACCCCCTCGGCGTCGATCGTGACCACGGCGTCGTACCGCTCACCCATGCCGAGCAGGATGGCGTCCGTCCGCGTGGGGCTCACCGGGAAGCCGTCGGTCGCCACCACGGTCAGGTCCGAGCCCCTCACGGCCACGCGGAAGGGCGTGTCCGAGCCCGCGTTGACCAGACGGAGGCGGACCTGCTCACCCAACCCGACATCGAACACCGGCGGGTCCGTTGGCGGCCGCCCGTTCACCACGTAGAGGGGGTAGTCGACGTCCCCGGTGTCGTCGCCCAAAGGACCCTCCGAGGTCCGGGCACCGGTGGCGGCCCCCATCGTCACCTCGGCGGCCTGGCCGGTCCCCATGCCCGGCATGTCCTCCATCCCCTCCATGCCCTCCATGCCCTCCATGCCCTCCATCTCGGAGCCCCCACCCTGGAGGCGTTCCAGGACCTCGTCAGGGCTCCCGCCGATCCCGTCGATCCAGTCGTCGAGCATGAGGGTGATCTCACGGTCGTACCTCCCGGCTTCCGCCGGGTCCTCGACGATCAGCGGAGCGTACAGGCCCGTATCGAGCTGGGTGCCGGTGTGCGGGTGGTAGAAGTAGGTCCCCGGGTCTGGCGCGGTGAACTCGTAGACGAACGCCGCTCCCGGAGCGATGGGCTGCTGGGTCAGGCCCGGGACGCCGTCCATCTCATTGACGATCGCGATCCCATGCCAGTGGATCGTGAGGGGCTGGGGTAGCTCGTTCAGGACCTCGACCCGTACGAGCTCGCCAGCCCGGATCCTGATCTCGGGTCCGGGAACCTGTCCGTTGAACGCCCAGGTCTGGACGGC
>BEHO01000273.1 GCA_002898915.1 bacterium HR12 | reverse complement strand
GGAACCCGTGCGCGATGCGCGTCCGCAGCCCCTCGGGCAGCCCGCAGAAGGGCACGCGCGCGGGGCTCGGGCGCTCGGGGCAGGCGTTCCCCACGCAGAGGGCCCGCAGGGCGGCGGCCGGGACCCCGAGCGCGGCGAGGACGAGCAGCAGCAGGACCAGGCGTCGGCCGGACACGACGCCCCTCACGCTACCGCGCGCGGCCGGCCAGCCGTCCGCTGCTATCGTGGGGGTTCGTCCCGGGCCATGCGAACGTCGTCGCTCATCCGCCCCCTCGCGCTCGTCGCCGCCCTCGCCGCCCTGGCGGGAGCAGGTGCGCTTCCGGACGCGCGGGCGGCGAGCCCGACCCCGACCGAGGCGGCGAGCGATGATCTCGTGGAGGTCGCGTGCTCCCTCCCCCGCGAGTGGCTGCTCCGGACGTGGCGGGGCAACCGCGCCGACCGCAGCCCCGAGCTCCAGATCCTGCCGATCGAGCCCAACTACGTGGGCTCGGGCCTGCCGCACGTCGGTCCCTGGGACTACGTCCAGCGGATCCCGATGTTCTGGTACGGGCCGGGGCACATCGCGCCGGTCGGGGAGGTGGAGCGGCCCGTCACCCTCGCGGGGATCGCGCCGACCCAGGCGGAGCTCCTGGGGTTCCCCTTCCGGGCCCCGGACGGCGTCCCGATGGTGGAGGCGATCGCCGGGAACCCGGCGCCGCCCCGGCTGATCGTCACGATGGTGTGGGACGCGGCGGGGATGGACGTGCTCGAGCGGTGGCCGAACGACTGGCCGTACCTGCGGTCGCTGATCTCCGAAGGGGCCTGGTACACGAACGCGACCGTGGGGACGACGCCGACGAGCACCGCCCAGACCCACGCCACCATCGGGACGGGGGCCTTCCCCAACCATCACGGCATCGTGGGCCACCACATGCGGATCGGTGGGAGGATCACGACGCCCTGGGAGTCCGGGCCGGTGTACCTGATCGAGCCGACCCTCGCGGACCTGTACGACCGGGCGATGGGGAACCGCCCGCTCGTCGGGATCCTGGGGACCGTCTCGATCCACCTCGGGATGATGGGCCACGGTGCAGCCTGGGGCGGCGGGGATCGGGACATCGCGATCGTCCGGCAGAAGCTGGACGCCGAGACCCTCGGCGAGGAGGGGTTCGCGTGGAACCTCCCGCCTCGCCTCCAGCACTTCTACCGCTTCCCCCGCTACGTGAACGACGTCCCCGGGTTCGAGGAGGACGTGCGGGCCGTGGACGCCGCCGACGGCCGGATCGACGGACGGTGGCGGGACAACGAGATCGCCCCGCTGCTGCAGGGGTTCGAGACGCCCGCGCGGATCCCCTACCAGTCCCGGGTGCTCCGGACGATCGTCGAGCGCGAGGGCTTCGGGGCCGACGAGGTGCCGGACCTCCTCTTCGTGAACCACAAGATGATCGACTACATCAGCCACGTCTGGACGGTGAACAGCCCCGAGATGCGGGATGCGGTCCGCGCCGAGGACGCCGCCCTCCGCGAGCTCGTCTCCTTCCTCGACCGCGAGGTGGGCCGCGGGGAGTGGGTGCTCGTCCTCACCGCCGATCACGGGGCCATCCCCGACCCGAAGGTGACCGGCGCCTTCTCCATCCCCTCGATCGCGCTCGCGAGCGGCATCAACGGGACCTTCGATACGGACGGCGACGATCGTCGCGTGGTCCAGATGGTGCAGCCGACCCAGGTCTTCATCGACGAGGCCGAGCTCCGCCAGAACGGGCACACCCTCGAGGAGGTGGCGCGGTGGGTGATGGGCCTCACGAAGGGGGACGTCTCGACCGCCCCCCTGCCGCCGGGGGAGGCCGACGACCCCATCTTCCAGGCCGCGTTCCCCTCGAGGCTCCTCACGCAGCTGCCCTGCCTGCCGGAGGCGCGCGGGTGAGTCGGGCGGCGGGCCGCCGGCGTCCGATGCCCGCGTCCATCTGCCTCCTCGCCCTCCTCGTGAGCGCGTGCACGGTGCGCGCGGCGGAACCGCGGGGTTCCGCCGAGCGGGGATCCGTGGCGCTGCTGCCCTCCCGCGACGCGCTCGTGGAGGCCGCGTGCGCGCTGCCCCATCGGTACCTGCTCCGGATCTGGCGGGGGACGTACCCGGGGCGCTCGGGCCAGATCCTCCTCGTCCCGCGCGAGCCGAACTTCCTCGGGACGAACTTCCCCCACTCCGGGCCGTGGGACTACCTCCAGCGCGTGCCGCTCTTCTGGTACGGACCGGGCGTGGTGCCGGCGCTCGGCCGGGTCGATCGCTCGGCCTCCATCGCGGACATCGCCCCGACCCAGGCCAAGCTCCTCGGGTTCGACCTCCCGCCCGTGGACGGACGCGCCCTGCCCGAGATCCCGGCCCCGCCCACGCCCCCACGGCTCGTCGTCACGCTCGTGTGGGACGCGGGCGGGATGGGCGTCCTCGAGGCCTTCCCCGACGCCTGGCCGGAGCTCCGGGCGCTGATCCCGGAGGGCGTCTGGTACACGCGGGCGGAGGTCGGCTCCTCGCCGTCCATCACGCCCGCGACGCATGCGACGATCGGGACCGGCCTGTACCCGATGCACACCGGCCAGACCGACGCCGAGTTCTTCGTGGGGGACGAGCTCGTCCGGGCGGGCGCCCTCGGACCCCTCCTCCTGCTCCGCCCGACCCTGGCCGATCTCTACGACCGGGCCATGGGCAACCGCCCCCTCGTCGGTAACCTCTCCAGCGTGACGTGGCACCTCAACATGACGGGCCACGGCGCGGCCTGGGGCGGTGGGGATCGGGACATCGCGGTGCTTCGCGTGCCGTCGGAGGCGGACAACGAGGGCGCGGAGGGCACGATCTGGAACCTCCAGGGGAAGAACCGACCCTTCTTCCGGTTCCCGGCCTACGTGAACGACCTGCCACCGCTGTCCTCGTACGTCGACGCCGTGGACCGCGCCGACGGCGCGCTCGACGGACGGTGGCGGGACAACTCGATCGAGCAGTACGAGGGCGGGTGGGCGACGCCGGCGAGGATCCCCTACCAGGAGCGGATGGTG
>BEHO01000272.1 GCA_002898915.1 bacterium HR12 | reverse complement strand
CCGGATCGCCTGGAGGCTCGCGCCGATCAGCCGCACCCCGAGCCGGTCGAGCTCGCCGGCCTCCGCGAGGGCGACGGAGAGGTTCAGCGCGGTCTGCCCTCCGAGCGTCGGCAGGAGCGCGTCCGGGCGCTCGCGCTCGAGCACGGCGAGGACCGACTCCGGCGTGAGCGGCTCGATGTAGGTGCGGTCGGCGAAGCCCGGGTCGGTCATGATCGTCGCGGGGTTCGAGTTCACGAGGGCGACCTCGAACCCCTCCGCCCGGAGCACCTTGCACGCCTGGGTGCCCGAGTAGTCGAACTCGCAGGCCTGCCCGATCACGATGGGGCCCGAGCCGATCACGAGGACCCGGCGGATGTCCGTCCGCTTCGGCATCAGGCCTCCATCAGGCGCCGGAACGCCACGAACAGGGAGCGCGCGTCGTGCGGGCCGGGCGCGGCCTCCGGGTGGTACTGCACCGAGAAGGCGGGCACGTCGAGGCACCGGAGCCCCTCGAGGGTCCCGTCGTTCAGGTTCCAGTGGGTGAGGGCGACCCCTCCGAACGGCGTGTCGACGACCGGCGGGGCCTCGGGCGCGGAGCGCGACCCGCCGCCCCACGCGTCGGGGTCCACGGCGAAGCCGTGGTTGTGGCTGGTGATCTCGACCCGCCCGGTGGTGAGGTCCTTCACCGGCTGGTTCGCGCCCCGGTGTCCGAACTTCATCTTGTAGGTCCGTCCGCCGAGGGCGAGGGCCAGGAGCTGGTGCCCGAGGCAGATCCCGAAGATCGGCACCCGCCCGAGCAGCGCCCGGCACGCGGCGACGCCGTACCGGGTGGCCGCCGGGTCCCCGGGTCCGTTGGAGAGGAACACCCCGTCGTAGCCCCCGGCGAGGACCTCCTCCGGCGGGGTCTCGGCGGGGAACACCGTGGCCTCGATCCCGTGCCGGGCCAGCAGGCGGAGGATGTTGGTCTTGATCCCGAAGTCGTACGCGGCGACCCGCAGCACCGGTCCGTGGTCCGTGGCCGCCGGGCCGACGAGCTCCCGCGCCTCGTAGGGGCCGTCGGCGCTCACGGTCCGCGCCAGGTCCGCCCCCGCCATCCCGGGGCTCGTCCGGACCCGCGCGAGGAGGGAGCCGGGGTCCAGGTCCTCGGTGGAGATCGCGCAGCGCATCGCGCCGACCTCCCGGATCCGGAGCACGATGCGGCGCGTGTCGATCCCCTCGATCCCGGGGACGCCCGCCGCCTCGAGCTCCTCGTCGAGCGTGCGCTCCGCCCGCCAGGACGAGGCGCGGCGTGAGGCCTCCCGCACGACGAACCCCGCCACCCGCACCCGGGCCGACTCGGGGTCCTGCCGGTTCGTCCCGTAGTTCCCCTGCTGCGGGGCCGTCATGACGACGATCTGCCCCGCGTAGGAGGGGTCGGTGAGGACCTCCTGGTAGCCGGTCATGGCCGTGTTGAAGACCGCTTCGCCGAAGGCCTCGCCTGGCGCCCCGAAGCTGGTCCCCCGGGCCACCGTGCCGTCCTCGAGCGCCAGGAGCGCCGTCCGTCCGCGGCTCACCGCTGCGCCTTCCCGTCGGCGACGACCAGCTCGCCCCGGTAGATCGTGTGGACCACCCGGCCGCGGAGGGTCCGCCCGATGAACGCGCAGTTGCGGCTGCGCGAGGCGAAGGGCGGCTCCACGACCCACGTCGCGGCGGGGTCGAAGACCGCCAGCATGGCCGGCCGTCCCGGCTCGATGGGCCCGCCGTGGTCGGCCGCACCGAGGAGCCGCGCCGGGGCGGTCGACATGGCCTCGATGGCGCGGAGCAGGCTGAGCTCGCCGGGCTCCACGAGCTCCGTGAGCACCGCCGCGAGCGCCGTCTCCAGGCCGATCGTGCCCGGCGCCGCCTGGTCGAACTCGACCTCCTTGCGCTCCACGGGGTGCGGCGCGTGGTCGGTGCCGATCACGTCGATCGCGCCGTCCGCGAGCCCCCGCCGGAGCGCCGCCCGGTCCTCCGCCGTGCGGAGCGGCGGGTTCACCTTCAGGTTCGTGTCGTACGTCGCGAGGTCGGCGTCGGTGAACACCAGGTGGTGCGGCGTCACCTCCGCCGTGACCCGCAGCCCTTCGGCCTTGGCCCGCCGGACCAGCTCCACCGAGCCGGCCGAGGAGAGGTGGAGCAGGTGCAGCCGCCCGCCGGTGAGGCGGGCGAGCGCGAGGTCGCGGGCCACGACGATCTTCTCCGACTCCCGGGGCTTGCCCTGGAGGCCGAGGAGGGCCGAGAACTGGCCCTCGTGCATCTGCCCGCCCTCGGCGAGGGCCGGGTCCTCGCAGTGCTCGGCGATGGCGACCTCGCCGAAGGCCAGCGCGTAGGTGAGGGCGTTGCGGAGGAGCTGGGGGTTGGCGACGACCCGACCGTCGTCGCTGAAGACGCGCACGCCGGCCTCCACCATCTCCCCGAGCTCGGCGAGGTCCTCCCCGGCCAGGCCGCGCGTGATGGCCCCGACGGGGTAGACGTCGCAGAGCCCGGCCGCCGCCGCGAGGTCGATCACCTCGCGGATCACGGCGGCGTCGTCGGCGACGGGGTCCGTGTTCGCCATCGGCGCGACCGCCGTGTAGCCGCCGAGCGCGGCCGCCCGGCACCCGGTCTCCACCGTCTCGGCGTCCTCGCCGCCCGGTTGACGCAGGTGGGTGTGGGGATCGACGAGCCCGGGAGCGACGACGAGCCCCGCGCAGTCGAGCTCGAGGGCGCCGGCGGGCACCGCGTCGGGCGGCACGATCCGCCCCTCGGCCACGCCGACGTCGGCCACCTCGTCCCGGCCCGAGGCGGGATCGACGACCCGACCGCCCCGCAGCAGGAGCGCCTCAGCCATCGGCGCCCACCCCCTCGGCCTTGCCGCCGAGCAGCAGGTACAGGAGTGCCATCCGGATCGCGATGCCGTTCGTCACCTGCTCCTCCATGACGGCCTGGGGCAGGTCGGCCACGTCGGACTCGATCTCCACGCCCCGGTTCATCGGCCCGGGGTGCATGATGAGGCAGCCCTCGGGGAGCATCCCCACCCGCTCCCGGTTCAGCCCGT
>BEHO01000271.1 GCA_002898915.1 bacterium HR12 | reverse complement strand
CCGTCCATACCCGGGAGCATGAGGTCGAGCACGACGAGGTCGGGCCGTCGCTCCTCGCAGAGGCGGATGGCCTCGGGGCCGTCGAAGGCCACGAGGACCTCGTACCCCTCGCTCTCGAGGCGGGCCCGGACCGCCTCGGCGATGGCCTCCTCGTCGTCGACGACGAGCACCGTCTGGCCGCCCACGGCCCCCATCGTAGCCGCGGCGTGTTGCGCCCCATCGGGGGCCGTGTTGAGAACTTGTGGCGGCCGACCGGGGCGCCTACGGCGCGTACGTGATGGGCTTCACGAGGTCGAGGTACATCACCGAGAGGCTGAACAGCACGAAGAACGCGAGCACCGCCACCGAGATCGGCACCACCTTCCGCGCGTCGATCGCGCGCCCGCGCACCTTCTCCAGGGCGAGGAGCGCGAGGTGCCCCCCGTCGAAGGGCGGCAGCGGGATGAGGTTCAGCAGCCCGATGAACACGTTCACGTAGGCGAACAGGTACAGCAGGTCCCCGGGGCCGCTCGAGGCCGTGGCCCCGGCCACCCGCCCGATGCCGACGACGCTCGTGGGGTCGTGGACCGTCCGCGGCTCGGGCGTGAACAGGAGCTCCAGCACGCGACCCACGCCCTGCGGACCGAAGACCCGGGCGAAGTTGCGGACCGTCTCCGCCATGGACCCCCAGGTCACCTCGGCCCCGCCGACGAGGGACCCGAGCGGGCCCGCCCGCTCGCGCGCATCCGCGAGGACCACGCCGATCCGGCCGACCTTCTCCCCCGCCACCGTCGCGAGCACCGGCACCAGCGTGACCTCGAACCGCCGACCGTCCCGCTCGATGGTGAACGGCACGGGCTCGCCGACGTGCCGCCGCGTGTAGGTGACGAGCTCGAGGTCGGTCGGGTCCACGAGGTCGCCGACGCGCACGATCCGGTCGCCGGGACGCAGACCCGCGGCGGCGGCCGGCGAGACCTCGCCGGCGAGCCGGGGCGCGACGGCGGCGATGATCGGGCTGTTCGGCACCGGCCGCCCGACCAGCCCGATCCACAGGGCGAACAGGACGAAGGCGAGGACGAGGTGCGTCCCGGGGCCGGCGGCGATCACCAGGGCCCGCTGGCGGATCGGCTTCGCCCCGAAGGTGCGCGGGAGGTCCTCGGGCGCGACACGTTCGTACGGGCTCATGCCCGCGATCCGCACGTACCCCCCGGCGAGGATCCACTTGACCCCGTACTCGGTCTCGCCCCGACGCGTGGACCAGATCCGCGGGCCGAAGCCCACGAAGAACTCCGTGACCTTGATCCCGAAGGCCTTGGCCACGCCGAAGTGCGCGGCCTCGTGGACCACGATGACGAGGACCAGGGCGACGAAGAAGCCGACCGTGCCGAGGGTGCCCGCCACCCGAGCGCTACCGGCCCTCGATGATCTCGGCGGCCCGCCGCCTGGCCCAGGCGTCGGCCCGCTCCAGGCTCACGAGGGAGACCACCGGCGAGGGCGTCTCGTGCTCGTCCACGACCTCCGCCACCACCTCGACGATCCGCGTGAGGGGGATCTTCCCCTCCAGGAACGCCATCACCGCGACCTCGTTCGCCGCGCTCATCACGGCGGGGAACGTGAGGCCGAGCTCCCCCACCCGGTACGCGAGGTCGATGGCGGGGAAGGCCTCCCGGTCCACGGGCTCGAAGGTGAGCGGCCGCTCGGTGAGCGGCACGGGGCCGATGCCGGTCGGCAGCCGCTCCGGCCAGGCCAGGGCGAGCTGGATCGGGAGCTTCATGTCCGGGAGGGCGAGCTGGGCGATCATGGAGCCGTCCCGGAACTCCGCGATCGCGTGCACGACCCCCTCGGGGTGGATGAGGACGTGGATCTGGGAGTAGTCGAGGCCGAACAGGTAGTGGGCCTCGATCACCTCGAGCCCCTTGTTCATGAGCGTGGCCGAGTCGATGGTGATCTTCGGCCCCATCTGCCAGATCGGGTGCGCGAGGGCCTCCTTGACCGAGGCCTTCGCGAGCTCCGCGTGGGTCCATCCGCGGAACGGCCCGCCCGATCCGGTGATGATGACGCGCTTGACGTCCTCGCGCCGCTCCCCCCGGAGGCACTGCGCGAGGGCCGCGTGCTCGGAGTCCACCGGCACCAGGCGTTCGGGCTCGCCCTTGATGAGGTCCATGACGAGCTCGCCCCCGACGACCAGGCTCTCCTTGTTCGCCAGGGCGAGCACCTTCCCGCTCTGCAGGGCGGCGAGGGTCGGCGCCAGGCCGGCCGAGCCGACCAGGGCGTTCAGGACCATGTCGGCCTCGACCTCCCGGGCCAGGCGCTCGGCGGCCTCCGGCCCGACGAACATCTCGACCCCGCGGATGCCGGTGAGCCGCTCCTTCAGGTCCCGGGCGGCCTCCTCGTCGGCGATCGCGACGTAGGGAGGCAGGAACTCCCGCACCTGGCCGATGAGCAGCTCGTGGTTGGAGCCCGCGGAGAGCCCCACCACCTTGAACCGGTCCGGGTTGCGCCGGACGACGTCGAGGGCCTGGGTCCCCACCGACCCCGTGGAGCCGAGGATGATGAGCGTGCGCATCGGAGCAAGATTACCCCCGCTCCCCGACAACCGGGGGACCCCGCGGTCAGGCGAGGATCAGGCGCAGGTAGAGGGAGGCGGCGGGGGCGACGAAGAGCATCGCGTCGATCCGATCCAGGACCCCGCCGTGGCCGGGCAGGACGCTGCCCATGTCCTTGAGCTGCAGGTCCCGCTTGAGGATGGACTCCGCGAGATCCCCGAGGGGCGCGAAGACGGCCACCACCACCGCGAGCCCCACCGCCCGAGGGATCGTCTCGAGCAGGTCCACCGAGGGGGCCACGACCCCGATCGCCACCGCCACGACCACGAGCGTCGCCCCGATGGCGCCCTCCCAAGACTTGCGGGGCGAGATCGTGGCCGCGAGCGGTCGGCTCCCCCAGAAGTAGCCGACGGCGAAGGCCGAGGCGTCGTAGGCCACGGTGAGCCCGAGCGCCGCGAGCGCGAGGGCCGGCCCGTCGGGGTGCCGGAGCAGCGCGAACAGGTAGCCG
>BEHO01000270.1 GCA_002898915.1 bacterium HR12 | reverse complement strand
GCCGCCATCGCGCCCCACGTGTCCTCGATCGGCACGCCGGTCTCGTCGGGCCAGTGGAGCTGGTAGAGGTCGATGTGACCGGTGCGGAGCCGGCGGAGGCTGTCCACGCAGGCCCGGCGGATCTGCTCGGGGCGGAAGCCGGTGCCCTCGGGCTCGGGCGCGACCTTGGTGGCGATGAGGACCTCGTCCCGGTGGCCGGAGATCGCGAGCCCGACGAGCTCCTCGGAACGCCCGTCGCCGTAGACCTCGGCCGTGTCGATCCAGTTGATGCCGGTCTCGAGCACGGTCCGGATCGCCTCCAGGATCCGCTCCTTCGGCGGCGCCTGCCCCCATTCGCTCCCGGCGCCGGCCTCCCAGGCCCCGTAGCCGATCACCGACAGCTCCGGGCCGCTCGACCCGAGCCTCCGCATCCGCATCCTCGGACCTCCTCCCTCGACGGCCCCCTCACGCTACCGCCGGCGGCGGGGCTTCGTCCCGGCAGGCGGTAGGCTAGGTGGTGCCCGCAACGTGGAAGGAGGTTTCCGGGGGAACCCGGGACGACCATGGCCAAGCCCGTCGTCGAGAAGGATCGCGTCGTCATCCGGTTCGCCGGTGACTCGGGTGACGGGATGCAGCTCACCGGCGACCGCTTCACCAACGCCACCGCCGTCCTCGGCAACGACCTCGCGACGCTGCCGGACTTCCCGGCCGAGATCCGCGCCCCCGCCGGCACCGTCCACGGGGTCTCCGCGTTCCAGATCCAGTTCGCCTCGGAGGACATCACCACCCCGGGCGACCATCCGGACGTGCTCGTCGCGATGAACCCCGCGGCGCTGAAGGCGGAGCTCAAGCTGATGCGTCCGGGGGCCACGATCATCGTGAACGAGGACGCGTTCACCCAGCGCAACCTGGAGCGCGCCGGGTACACGTCGAACCCGCTCACCGACGGCTCCCTCGACGGCTACCAGGTGTACCCGGTGCCGATGACGTCCATCACGGTCCGGGCGGTCGAGGAACTCGGGCTCTCCCGGAAGGAGGCGGAGCGAGCGAAGAACATGTTCGCCCTCGGCCTCGTCTCGTGGATGTTCGGCCGTCCGGTGGAGGTGACCCTCCGGTGGCTCGAGCGCAAGTTCGGCGACAAGCCGCAGATCTACGACGCGAACGTGGCCGCGTTCAAGGCCGGGTACAACTTCGGCGAGACCACGGAGCTGTTCGCCCAGCGGTACGAGGTGAGGCCGGCCCCGGTGGAGCCCGGGACGTACCGAAACATCTCGGGAGCGGCCGCGCTCGCCTGGGGCCTGCTCGCGGCCGCCGAGCGGAGCGGCCTACGCCTCTTCTACGCGAGCTACCAGATCACCCCCGCCTCCGAGCTCCTCCACGAGCTGTCGCGCCTCAAGAACTTCGGCGTGATCACGCTCCAGGCCGAGGACGAGATCGCGGCGGCCGGGATGGCGCTCGGCGCCTCGTTCGCGGGCGACCTCGGCGTGACCGGGACGAGCGGGCCCGGGATGGACCTCAAGGCCGAGACGCTCGGCCTCGCCGTCGCGCTCGAGCTCCCCCTGGTCGTCGTGGACGTGCAGCGGGCCGGCCCCTCCACGGGGATGCCGACCAAGACGGAGCAGAGCGACCTGCTCCTCGCCCTCTTCGGGCGGCACGGCGAGTCGCCGATGCCGGTCGTCGCGGCCCGGTCGCCCGCGCACTGCTTCGACGTGGCGCTGGAGGCGGTGCGGATCGCGATCGAGTACCGGACGCCGGTGATCCTGCTCGCCGACACGTTCCTCGCCAACTCGTCCGAGCCGTGGCGGATCCCGGACGTGGAGGAGCTGCCGAGGATCGATCCGGACTTCGCCACGGGTCCCAACGCCGGGCAGGAGTTCCTGCCGTACCTGCGGGACGAGCGGCTCCGGCGTCCGTGGGCGGTGCCCGGAACGCCCGGCCTGCGGCACCGGATCGGCGGGCTCGAGAAGGACGAGGCGGGCCAGATCAGCTACGACCCTGAGAACCACCAGCGGATGACGGAGATCCGTGCCGCGAAGGTCGCGCGGATCGCCGAGGAGATCCCGCCCCTCGAGGTCGATGACCCCGACGGCGACGCCGAGGTCCTCGTGCTCGGCTGGGGGTCCTCCTACGGCGCGATCCGTGCGGCGGCGCGTCGCGTCCGCGAGCAGGGGCGGAAGGTGGCGACGGCCCACCTCGTGCACCTGAACCCGTTCCCCCGCAACACGGGGGACGTCGTGCGCCGGTACCCGAAGGTGCTCATCCCCGAGATGAACATGGGGCAGCTCGCCCTGCTGATCCGCGCCCGGTACCTCGTGGACGCGCGGACGGTGGCGAAGGTGAAGGGACTGCCCTTCTTCGCGGGGGAGCTCGAAGAGACGATCGTGAAGGTGATGGAGGAGTGAGCGGACCCACGACCGACGTCGGCGGCGAGACCGTCGGCACGCTGACGAAGAAGGACTTCGCGACGAGCAACGAGGTGCGCTGGTGCCCGGGCTGCGGGGACTACGCGATCCTCGCGACCGTCCAGTCGTTCCTGCCGGAGCTCGGCATCCCGCCGCACCGGATCGTGTTCGTCTCCGGGATCGGCTGCTCGGGACGGTTCACGTACTACGTGGACACCTACGGCGTCCACGGGATCCACGGCCGGGCGCCCGCCATCGCGACCGGCATCGCGACCGCGCGGCCGGACCTCAGCGTGTGGGTCATCACGGGCGACGGCGATGCGCTGTCGATCGGGGGCAACCACCTGATCCACGCGCTGCGACGGAACGTGAACATCAAGATCCTGATGTTCAACAACCAGATCTACGGCCTCACGAAGGGGCAGTACTCGCCCACGAGCGAGGAGGGCAAGGTGACGAAGTCGACGCCCTTCGGGTCGGTCGACCACCCCTTCAACCCGATCGCGCTCGCCCTCGGCGCGGAGGCGACCTTCGTCGCCCGCTCGATCGACAACGACCGCCAGCACCTGACGGAGGTGCTCCGGCGGGCGGCGGCCCACCGGGGCGCCGCCTTCGTCGAGATCTACCAGAACTGCAACGTCTTCAACGACGGCGCCTTCGACATGCTGC
>BEHO01000269.1 GCA_002898915.1 bacterium HR12 | reverse complement strand
TGGGTCTCGCGGCCGTGGCCACCACCGGGGTCTCCTTGGTCCTGCTCGGCCTCCGCGTACTGAAGGGCGGGCCCAGTGGTTCCGTGAGCAGGACCGCCCTCGGGCTGGTCTCCCTGCAGGGGCCGGGCTTCCTCCTCCTCGAGCTGATCGAACGCCACTTCGACGTCGGCCTGGCGGTCTCGGACCCTGGGGTTTCGACGGGGCTCCTGATGCAGGCTTTGGTGGCGCTGGGAATCGCCATCCTGGTTCGCGGCTTCGTCCGCGCGGTCGAGGTGGTGGCGAGCTTGCTCCGGCGCCGCCGGAGCCCGGCCCGGGTCCTCCGG
This sequence comes from bacterium HR12, assembly GCA_002898915.1. Taxonomy (GTDB): domain Bacteria; phylum Actinomycetota; class UBA4738; order UBA4738; family HRBIN12; genus HRBIN12. The sequence goes on along the minus strand of BEHO01000269.1, from coordinate 2,732 downwards.
ATCCGGTACCCGGCCATCCCGCCCCGGGCGGGCGTCGATCTCCTGGTCGGCACCAGGCGCCGCGCCCCCCCAGGTTCGCTGTCAGCCTGAGACGCTCGCCGGCCGGGCCGACCGGAGCGTCGCGAGCCCGCCGTCAAGGCCTTCGCTCGCGGCCAGGCTGAACCTCTTGGGTAGCCGCCGGATCGGGCCCTCCCGAGCAAGCTGGCAGGCGACCGGCATGTGACCCAGAACGAGCAAGGGAGCGACGTGATGTCATCTCCTTCGGTCGAACGGAATGCCGTGACCTCGTCGCGGCCGTCGGCGGCCCATACGTTCCTCGCCGCGGCGTCGCTCGCCGCCGCCGGGATCCACTTCGCCGTCATGGGCGAGCACTTCCAGGAGTACGCCCCGTTCGGCGTGTTCTTCTCCGTCGTCGCGTGGCTGCAGGCCCTGTGGGCCGTTGGTCTGGTGTTAGGCCCTACTCGCTGGCTCCTGGCTGCGGGACTCGTGGGCAATCTCGGCGTGGTCGCCGTGTGGATCGTCTCAAGGACGGCGGGGCTTCCGCTCGGTCCGGAGCCGGGGGTCGCCGAGGCCGCGTCCTTCGTCGATGTTCTGTCGACCGTCCTCGAGGCGGTGATCGCCGTCGGGTGTGGGGCAGTGCTCGCACGCCCGGGACGGGCCGCGTCGCTTCGCAGCCGCGCCGGCTGGGTCGCAATCCTGGTATCCGTGCTCGTCCTCGCCCCGCTGACCACCGTCGCGATCGCCTCCAGCGCCGACCACGCGACCGTGGAGGCCGGTCCTGGCGCCGAGGACCACCATGAAGGCGCCGGCGACCGGTCCGGACTCGCGCGTGTCGACCTCGGCGGCGGACGCACCCTGCAAGCACTCGTCGATGCCCGCGCGCAGGGACCGGCCCAGGTCCACCTGACGTTCTTCGATGCGAAAGGCGGACCCCTGGACGTGACGTCGGTCACGCTGGAGGGGATATCGCCGTCGGGCTCGACCCTCGACATCGCGGTCTCCAAGTTCGAGACCGGTCACTACGCGGCAACGACCGACCTGGAGCCCGGGCTGTGGGAGTTCAAGCTCGACGCAATCACCCGAGACGGCGAGCAGATCGCGACGACGTTCGGCATCGACGTGGACGCCGCGGACAGCGTTTCCCCGACCGTCGGGTAGGTGGCCCGGAGAGTCGATGATGCTGGCGCGTGCGGGCGGAGCGGACGAGTCGGCGATGACGCTCGTGTTCGCCTCGGGGATCGTCATGGGTTGGATCGCGCCGGGCCGGCTGGGCGAGACCGGGTCCCACCGGCTCCAGGCGGAGTTCGTCGCGGCGGATCACGCGTCGTTCTATCCGCGCGTGACCGCCACCGCGACCTTCGTGAAGGAGGGCTCGTGAGGTGGCCGCCGAGGACCGCGCGGCTCGAGCTCGAACGAGACGCGGCGAGTCATCGGCCCACCACCCTCGCTCCAGATGGATGAGCGTGGATGGGAAGGAGGGTGGAGCACATGGGAGTGAAGAGCCCGAGAGCGATGGCGGCGCTGGCGCTCGTTTTCCTCGCCTCGGCATGCGGCGGCCAGGGCAACGGTGCCACGGCCTCACCCTCCCCTGAGGAGCGCCAGCCGCTGCAGGTCGTCGTGGCCAACTACGAAATCGTGGCGGGCGAATCGAGTCGGCTCCTTGTGGGCCTCATCACCGAGGACGGCCGAACGGTCGCCTACGGAAGCGTGCAGATGCGCTTCGCCGAGGACACCGGGGGGCCGGCCCGGGCCACGCAGGCGGTGGTCGGCACCTACCTCCCCGTGTACGGGACCAAGGCGGGCGATCCGGAGGCGAAGCCCTCCGCGATCCGCCCCGCGACCGCGCGGGGCGTCTACGCCGTCTACGGGGTACGCTTCACCGTCCCGGGTCCGTACCTGATCGAGGTTGCCGCCGACGTCGAGGGCGTGGGGATCGTCCAGGGTGCGGCCCGCTTCGAGGTCATCGCCGAGCCGGCTACGCCCGGCGTGGGCGAGGAAGCGCCGAGGACGGAGAACCTCACGCTCCACTCGAGGGACGCGCCCCAGTCGGCGATCGACTCGCGAGCCGCTGAGGGCGACATCCCGGACCCCGAGCTGCACCAGTCCACGATCGCCGAGGCGATCCGCCGCGGTCGACCGGCCCTCGTTGTGTTCTCGACCCCGGTGTTCTGCGTCAGCCGCTTCTGCGGTCCGGTGACCGACCTGGTCCAGGACCTCGCCCGCGACTACGGGGATCGGGCCGAGTTCATCCACGTGGAGGTCTGGAGGGACTACCAGAACAACGTCGTCAACAAGGCGGCCGCCGACTGGCTGTACCGCGACGGCGAGCTGACCGAGCCCTGGGCCTTCCTGATCGGACCCGACGGCCGGATCGTCGCCCGGTGGGACAACCTGTTCACCGAGGACGAGCTGCGGTCGGCCCTGGACGAACTGCTGGGCAGGGGATGAGCGTCCGGGCCTTCTCGCTGTTCTTCGCCCTTCTCACCGTGGGGGCGAACGCCTTCGTGGGGCTCGTCGCGGTGCTGGCGGTCGCGTCCCGGTTCTCGGGGGGCGCGGCGGCCGCGCTGCGGTGGGTCCGCGACATGGTCGGCGGATCCTCGCTGGTGCTGGCGTGGATCGTGGCCACCGTGGCGACGCTCGGGAGCCTCTACTACTCGGAGGTCGCCCGCTTCGTGCCGTGCGAGCTGTGCTGGTACCAGCGGATCGCGATGTACCCGCTCGCCGTGGTGCTG
>BEHO01000268.1 GCA_002898915.1 bacterium HR12 | reverse complement strand
CGACGCTCGCCGGGCCGGCGGAGGCTAATCCGGTGGCGCTTGGCGGCCGTCCGCACGGCGTGGACCGACCGATGCAGCGCAGCCGCGGCGCCGGCCGCCCCGAGGTGGGCCAGCCGCCGCAGCTCCTCGATCTCCCGGGTGCTCCAGGGCTTTTGAGGCACGGCTTTTGAGGCAGAAAGTCGCACCGACGTCACGCGGCCCCCTTCCCCGTGCGGACGTCGAACACGCCGACCACATCGGCGTCGATCTCCCGAGCGATCTGGCGGAGGAGCGCCTCGAGCTTGTCCGTGCGGCGACCACGGGCCACCACGACTTGCCAGCGCTCACCTCCCGCCATCAGCAGGTGCTCGGCGCCGTCGGCCCGCTCCTCGATGGTGAGCGTCGCGACCAGGTCCAGATTCACCAGGTCACCGTCCTCGGTCAAGACCCACACGGCCTCGCCTCCGAGATCTCGATGACGTACCGCCAGCGGCCCTCTCGATCGCCGGTGGGCGGCGCCAGCACGAGGCTCCAGGCCACGTGCCGGTCGGTGTCGTCGGGCACCACGCTGGCGTCGACGAGGGCGTCCTTGATCGGCTTCAGCACCGAGGCCACGTAGTTGTCGCTGTCGCGCTTGCGCCCGTCGGGAGGGCAGAGCACCACGGTGAGCTGGGCCCGCTCGAGGCGCGGGACCCGGGCGTGGCGGACGAGCAGCCGCGCGGTGTCCCGGAGCTCCCGCGCCCAGGCGGCCCGGACCGCCCAGTGCACGCGCTCGTTGGCCGAGAGGGGCGGCTCGGAGATCGGCAGCTCAAGCGACCAGGCGCTCATCCGGCACCCTCATGCTCGTGTCTACCTGTCGGCTTATACTCAGCGCAGGCCGGAATCACAGGCATGTGATTCACCGGCCTTGGAGGTAAAGGGGAGCCCGCCCCGTCCTTGGCCGGGTCGGGCGAGCTCCCGAAGGAGGTGAACGCTTGAATTACGTCGGCGTGATTCTGGTTCAGGCTCCGGGCCTTGTCAACCCCGCGCGACCCCCTCCTTAGGCGTGGGCACGGTCGGAGGGCGGAGCGACCCGCCCTCCGACCGTTCCGCACGAGGTCGTGGGGGTGTAGCTCAGGCAGGCAGAGCAACCGATTCTGGATCGGAACGTCGCCCGTTCGAATCGGGCCACCCCCACCCCCTCTCTCGCCCCGGTACTCGAGTGGCTCAGAGATCGCATCGGCAAATGCGGCCACGCCGGTTCGAATCCGGCCCGGGGCTCCACCGACGGGGACCGCTCCCCACCGGAGGTCGTGATCGCGCGCCGCTCCCCTCGGTGTCCCTCGGGAGACGGAACCGGTGCACGGGGAGCGTCGGGGGAGGCGCGCACACCCGAAGCATAGCGTTCCCCGCGCCGTACGCCAGGAGCGAGAGAGGAGATCGCTCGACCTCAATCTCATCCCGCGCCTCCGTACGTCCGGATGATTTCCTCAAGGTCGGGCAGCGGCGCGCGGTCCTTGAGCTCCTCGAGCCGCTCAAGCAGCCCGGGGAAGCGCTCCCTCACCCACTCCCGCTTCCGCGCGGGGTGCCGGTCGAGCCAATCGTGATCGGGCCAGCAGAGCGTCACCGCGTTCCTCGGGTCCCAGCGTAGGCGGCGGTACCGACGCGGCAGGATGTGCGCCCAGGTGAGCTGCCGCGTCGTCCCGCAGGCGACGCAGGCCCCGTCCCGGCGGCGGACGTAGCGGGCCACCCGCTCGTCGGCCACCCGCTCCGCGCAGGCGGAGCACCACCGGCCGAGGATCGTCGCCCACGAGGAACGGCAGCGACGGCAGTAGGTGGCGCCCTCGGGGAGGAGATCCCGAGCCCTGGGTCCGCGGCGGGGACGGAGGGCCGCCATCAGTCCGTCATCTCCGCGCCCCGCGGAAGGTCCCCCTCGAACCGGAGCTCCACCGAGACCCTCGGGTCCGCGAGCAGGGCCACCTGCTGCGGCGGCAGATGGAGCCCGATCGCGATCCCCACGGCGAGGGCCTTCCGCTCGGCCGCCCCGAGCTGGCGGAGCCAGGCGCCCACGGCGTCGCGGTACTCCTCCGGAATCCAGCGGCTCATGCCGCTCCCCTCCCCGCCATCTCCGCGGCCAGCCGGACCGCCGCCGCTCGCACGTGCCGCAGCAGATCGCGCACCGCCTCGAGGTCCCCCGAATCGTCGTATGGCCGGTGGGGCACCCGGCTCGCGCTCTGCGGCTCCACGCGGCGGGCAGCCGGACGCGGCCTGGGGGCGACGCGGACGTGCAGCACGCCGACCCGGCCGCCCTCGGACCGCGTGACGACCTCGATGCCCCTCGACCGGGCCACCCGGTACACCGCCTGCCGCAGGTGCTCCCGCTCGGCCACCGAGCCGTAGCGGGCCGACCACCCGCCGTTCCGGGCGGCCTCCAGCATCCGCTCCGGGTCCAGGATGAGCACCCGGGAGGGCTGCTGGCAGCCCGAGCACCAGGCACCGTCCCGCCAGACGACCTCGGGGATCATGCCTCCCCCTCCTCGCGCGGCCAGGGCTCCGGCCGGCTCGGGCCGCAGAACTCGACCCAGCACCCCGTGAAGAAGTTGCTCTCGTAGATCCGGCCACACCAACCGCAACGCCAGAGCTCGATGGCCTGGAAGGGTGGCGGGGCGGTCGGCCTCGGTGCCCCGCAGGCGCACCGATCCTCGGTCATGACTCCTCCGATGGGGGTAGCGCGATCTTGAGCAGCCTCACCTCCACGCCCTCGCTAGCCTTTGGTCGATACGGGAAAGCTTCCTCGGGGGTCATGTAGCTGCCAGAGACCAAAACATGCACAGGCCACCTCAACATCCAGGCGTACACGTGCGTCGGCCTCTGCGGAACCACCTCCGCCACGACCTCGTAGGCCTCGTCCCGCTCGTTCACCGGTCCGTCACCTCCTCATCCGTCCCTCCGGACCATCTCCAGGAACCGCTCCCACCACCTGCGCTCGGTGGTGGGACCCCACTCGTCGACCCAGCCGAGGCTCCCCCGGACGTCGGCCTCGGCGGCGCGGACCACGCCGACCGACGCCTGGCGCCGGAGCTCCCGGCAGACCAGCGCGACCGCC
>BEHO01000267.1 GCA_002898915.1 bacterium HR12 | reverse complement strand
CACCGGCGCCCCCTCCGGGATCCCCGGGCTCGGCACCACCGCGTCCACCCCGTCGAGGTGCTCGGGCTCGTGGCCGCCGAGCCGCACGTCGACACCGAGCGCGGCGAGCTCCTCCGACCCCGGCACATCCGCACGCGCCTCGCTCACGCGGACGACGGCGCCCTCCTCCGCGAGGACGCGTGCCACGGCCCGCCCCGCGACCCCCATCCCCACGACGAGGAACCGGCGCCCCCGGAACGCGCCGCTCAATCCAGCCCACCCCGCGCGATGAAGTCGTAGTAGAAGAGGCCGAGCCCGACCGCGACCCAGATCCCGGCGATGATCCAGAAGCGCACGATCACGGTGAACTCGGGCCACCCGGAGAGCTCGAAGTGATGATGGATCGGCGACATCCGGAACACCCGTCGCCCGAAGCCGCGGAACGCGATCACCTGCGCGATCACGGAGGCCGTCTCGAGCACGAACAGCCCGCCCAGCACCACGAGCAGCAGCTGCGTCCGGGTACCGATCGCGAGCGCGCCCATGAGCCCGCCGAGGGCGAGCGCCCCGGTGTCGCCCATGAAGATCCGCGCCGGGGCCGCGTTCCACCAGAGGAAGCCGGCGACGGCTCCCGCCGCGGCGCCCGCCACGACCGCGAGATCGAGGGCGTCGATCAGCGGGATCGGGTAGCAGACCTCCGGGGGCCAGAGCGGGCAGGCGTGCCGGAACTGCCAGAAGGCGATGAAGACGTAGGCCGAGAACACGAAGATGGAGGATCCCGACGCGAGCCCATCGAGCCCGTCGGTGAGGTTCACCGCGTTCGACGACGAGGCGAGGATCACGAACACCCACACCACGAAGAACGCGCCGAGCTGGACATCGGTGTCCCGCAGCACCGAGAGCACCGTCGGCACCCCCGCGACCCGGACGGCGAGCGCGGCGAACAGGATCGCCACGACCGCCTGCCCGACGATCTTCCCCGTCTTCGACAGCCCGAGGGAGCGTTGGCGACGCACCTTCAGGTAGTCGTCGAGGAACCCGACGAGGCCGAGGCCGAGGGTCGCGACGAGCACCGCGATCCCGATCGCGCTCATGGCCCCGAGCACGAGGTGGGCGGCGAGGTACCCCGCCACGATCCCGGCGAGGATCACGAGCCCGCCCATGGTCGGCGTCCCCATCTTCTCCAGGTGGGTGTGGGGGCCGTCCTCGCGGATCCGCTGCCCCCAGCCCCAGGCGCGGAAGGCGCGGATCACGAGCGGTGTCCCGAGCAGCGTGACGAGCATGCCGACGGCCGCCGCCACCAGGATCCCCCTCACCGCAGCGCCTCCGCCACCGCCTCGAGCCCGGCGACCCGCGAGCCCTTGACCAGCACGACGTCCCCGGCGCGGAGCCAGCCGCGCAGCTCCCGGACGGCCTCCTCGGGCCCGTCCACCGCGACGGCCGCCTCGGGCTCCATCCCCTCGCGCACGGCGGCCCGATGGATCGCCCGCGCCTGCTCGCCGACGGTCACGAGCCGATCCACGCCGATCCGGACCACCAGCTCGCCGAGACGCTCGTGCTCGGCGAGGGAGATCGGTCCGAGCTCGGCCATGTGACCGAGCACCGCCACGAGTCGGCCCTCGCGGGCCATCCACCTCGCCGCCTTGAGGGCGGCCGCCATCGACTCGGGGTTCGCGTTGTACGCGTCGTTCACGACCCGCACACCCGCCGCCGTCGTGAAGGTCTCCATGCGCCAGGCGGAGACCTTGGCGCCCTTCAGCGCCGCGGCGCTCTCGGCCGGCGAGACGCCGAGGGCGAGCCCCACCGCCGCCGCCGCGAGCGCGTTGCCGACCATGTGCTCGCCGGGCACCGCGAGCTCCGTCGCGTGCCGCTCGCCGCCCGCCACGAGCGAGAAGCGCGCCCGGCCCTCCTCGTCGAGCGCCACGTCCTCCGCTCGCACCTCCGCCTCACGCGAGCGGCCGAACCAGAGCACCCGCCCGCGCGTGCGGCCCGCGTAGGAGCGGACCACCGGATCGTCGGCGTTCAGGATCGCGAGCCCGTCGGGCCCGAGCGCCTCCACGGGCTCCGCCGACGCCTCGACGATCGCCTCGAAGGACCCGAACACCTCCAGGTGCGCGACGCCGACGTTCGTCACCACCACGATCTCGGGGCGCGCGATCTCGCACAGCAGCGCCACGTCGCCGACGTGCCGCGCCCCCATCTCGGCCACGACCACCTCGGCGTCCGGCGGCGTCCCCAGGATCGTCACCGGCAGCCCCACCTCCGTGTTGAAGGACGCGGGGCTCGCGTGGGTGCGGAACCGGGTGGCGAGGATCGCGGCCGCCATGTCCTTCGTCGACGTCTTCCCGTTCGCCCCGGTGATCCCGACGACGCGGATCCCCGGGCGCCGGCGACGTTCGTCCCGCGCCAGCTCGAGCAGGGCGGCGCCGGTGTCCCCCACCTCCACGCACGGCACCCCCTCCACCGGTCGACGCACGAGGGCCGCCACCGCGCCGCGCGACACCGCGTCGCTCACGAACCCGTGCCCGTCCACGCGCTCTCCGGGCAGCGCCACGAACAGCGATCCCGGCACCGCCCGACGGCTGTCGGCGACCACGGACCGGACGACCACGTCGTCCCCGTGGAGCCGACCGCCGACGACCGCCGCGAGCTCCGAGAGGCGACGCGGGATCATGGGGCGCCCCCGAGGTGCGCGAGGATCTCCTCCCGGGCCACGACCCGATCGTCGAAGGGGATCGTGCGGTCGGCGAGCTCCTGGTACGTCTCGTGGCCCTTGCCGGCGATCACCACCACGTCGCCGGGCGCCGCCACGCGCACGGCGCGGGCGATCGCCTCGCGACGATCGGGCTCGATCTCGTACCGACCTCCCCCCTCCCGGGCTCCCGCCTCGATCTCCGCGATGATCGCCAGCGGATCCTCGCTCCGCGGGTTGTCGCTCGTCACGATGGCGAGGTCGGCGAGGCTCGTCGCGACGCGACCCATGAGCGGGCGCTTGCCGCGGTCCCGGTCACCGCCGCAGCCGAACACCACGATGAGCCGCCCGTCCGCGAGGGGGCGCGCCGCGCGCAGCACGTTCTCCAGGCCGTCGGGCGTG
>BEHO01000266.1 GCA_002898915.1 bacterium HR12 | reverse complement strand
GTCGAGGGGCTCTCGGACGAGGGTCGTCGGCGCCTCCGGGCGTTCGTGGAGGAGCTCCGGGAGCTCCGCGAGGCGGCCCGGCGCCCGGTGCCGGAGTTCCTCGCCGAGGTCGTGCGCAGGATCGGCCTCCTCGAGGAGCTGGACGCCGAGCCGGATCGAACGCTCGCCACGGCCAAGCGGCGGAACCTCGCCGCCTTCCTCGACCAGGTCCACGCCTTCCAGCCGCTGGAGGGCGAGCTCACGCTGCGCGCCTTCCTCGACCACCTGGACGCGATCGAGGAGGACCGTGGATGGACGCCGGTGCAGCCGACCGAGGAGGACTCGGTGAAGGTGATGACCGTCCACGCCGCGAAGGGGCTCGAGTTCGAGGCCGTCTTCGTCCCCGGTCTGGCGAAGGACGTCTTCCCGAACACCAGGATCCAGCACAACCCCGCCCGGCGAGGGGACTCGCTCGACGTGGAGCTGCGCCGCGACCGCGCCCTGCTGCCTCGCTTCGACGGGGTGATGACCCACTTCCTCGAAGGCCTCCGCACCCAGGAGGAGTACGAGGAGCGACGTACGGCGTACGTGGCGCTCACCCGCGCCAAGCGCTACCTCCACGCCTCGGCCGCGAACTGGTACGGGGAGAACCTGCAGAAGCCGAAGGGGGTCGGGAAGTTCCTGTCCGAGCTCAAGCGCTGGGGCGAGGGGCGGCCGAACGCAACGCTCGAGTTCCACGTCCCCGAGGCGAGCCCCTCCGAAGGGAACCCCCTCGCCGGGTACCGGCAGGCGAGGGTCCCGGCCTGGCCGGGCCCGGCGTTCCGGGAGGAGGCCGACGAGCTCTTCCCGGAGGGATGGCGGCGGGCCGCGCTGGGGGCGGCCGCGGCGGGCGGCGTCGGTGAGGAGCTCGTCGCGCGGCCCTCCCCGGCCGAGCGCGAGGCCTACGCCGCCGCCGCGGCCGCCCGTCGTACGCTCGCGGCGCACCTGCTCGAACGGGAGGCGGCGGTGGACGAGCGGCCCATGGCGCCCCGAACGGTGACGGTGAGCTCGGTGATCGACTACGCGCGGTGCCCGGCGCGGTTCCGGTGGAGCGTGGTCCAGCCCCTCCCCCGGTTCTCCGGGCCGGCCGCCCGCATCGGGACCGAGGTCCACGCGTGGATCGAACGGCGCTCGTCCGGGCAGACCTCCCTCCTCGAGCTCGAGGAGATGCCGGACCTCCTGACCGAGGAGCTCGTCGGCGACCCCGGGCGGGTCGAGCGGCTCCGTCGCGCGTTCCTGGAGAGCCGTTTCGCCGACATGGTCCCGCTCTACGCGGAGCGCCCCTTCCTCCTGCCGGTGGGCGACCGCTTCGTGGGCGGACGCATCGACGCGATCTACGGCGCCCCGGACGGGCCCTGGGAGGTCGTCGACTACAAGACCGGGAAGCCCCCGGCCCCGGACGACCCACTCGCCCGGGCGCAGCTCGACCTCTACGCGCTCGCCTGCATCGAGGTGTGGGGCAAGCGCCCCGAGGAGCTCACGCTCACGTACCTCTACCTCGCCACCGGCGAGGAGCGCTCCTACCCGGCCGCCGACCCGGCGGAGCTCCGCGCCCGCGTCGCGACCTGGCTCGACGGGATCGCGGCGGGGGCGTACGACCCCACGCCCGGGGAGCACTGCCGGTGGTGCGACTTCCGTCCGTTCTGCGAGGCCGGGCGCACCTACGTGGGCGAGCGCGACTGAGGGCGCCCGCGTCGGCTCAGGCCGCCGACGTCAGGCGCTCGACCTGCTCCTCGAACGTCCGGTACGCGGCCGCCGGATCCCACCCGCCCTCGAGACGGGTCGGCACGAACCGCACCGCGAGGCCGAGCGCCTCGGCGCGGGCCCGCACCGCCTCGCGGAACCAGGCGAAGGTCCCCGGGTGGAGCAGCACCTCACCGCGGGTACCGGGCCGGCGGAGGGATGCGTCCTCGACGACGACCGGGGTCGGACGCAGGACCCCCTCGATCCCCTCCGGAGCCCCCTCGAGGACCTCGAGGTGCGCCCGCCGCCCGTCCCAGGTCGCGACCGCGACCGGCGTCTCGGGGTCCTCGGGTCGATGGATCTCCGCGCGCATCACGCCGTCAGCGAGCGCTCGTGGCGACGGACCGGGCCGGCGACGTTCCTGAGGACCCGCCCGGCCACGACGGGCTCGGCCTCGAGCAGCCCGAGGAAGGCGCGGCGGGGGAGCGCCAGCACCGTGATCGGCGTCTCGGCGATCACCGATGCCGTCCTCGGCCCCCCGTCGAGGAGCGAGATCTCCCCGAACACGTCCCCGGGGAAGAGTCGGTTCAGGGTCCGACCGGTGGGAGCGACGACCTTCGCCTCGCCCTCGAGGATCACGAAGAACGCATCCCCGGCGTCGCCCGCCCGGACGATCGTCGCGCCCTCCATGTAGCGCTGCTCCTCGCACAGCTCGGCCACGCGGCGCAGGTGACGCGCCGAGAGGCCCGCGAACAGCGGCACCCGCGCCAGGGCTGCACCCGCTCGCTTGCTCACCGCGACCCCCTTCCGCTCGACGACCGAAGCCTACCCGCCACGCGGGGTGGTGTCGAAGGTCGTGTCGGTGCCCCGGTCTATGGTGCCCGCGTGGGGGAGATGGTCCTCGCGGCGGGGGCGCCGCGACGGTACCGGCACGGTGAGGTGATCGTGGGGCAGGGGCAGGAGGTCGACTGCCTCCGCCTCGTGGTCGCCGGAGCCGTCCGCCTGGCGGCCGTCGCGCCGACCGGACGGGAGGCCGTGGTCGGCCTGCTCGGACCGGGCGACGCCTTCGGCGAGATCGCGCTCCTCGGCGGCGGGCCCTCGCCGGTGGAGGCCCGCGCCGTCGGGGACGCGACGTCGGTCCTCGCCATCCCGCCGGCGCTCCTCCGGGAGCTCTTCCGTCGCCTCCCCGCCACGGCCGAGGAGCTCCTCCGGATCGTGGCGAGCCGGCTCCACGACACGACGTCGGCCCTCGAGGAGACGCTCACGCGCGACGTTCCGACCCGGATATCGCTCCGGCTGCGGCACCTCGCCCTCACCCACGGCGAGGACGCCGAGGACGGCGTCGCCCTCCCGTCCCGACTCACCCAGGAGGAGCTGGGGCG
>BEHO01000265.1 GCA_002898915.1 bacterium HR12 | reverse complement strand
GTGATCACGGTGAGCCGCGCCGGCTACGTGAAGCGGCAGCCCCTCGATGCCTTCCGCCGCCAGGGCCGCGGAGGGAAGGGGGTGATCGGGGCCAACCTCAAGGAGGAGGACGTGATCAAGCACGTCTTCACCACGACCACCCACCACTGGCTGCTGTTCTTCACGAACCGGGGCAAGGTGTACCGGGCCAAGGTGCACGAGATCCCGGAGTCGGGGCGCACCGCGCGGGGGACCTACGCCGCCAACCTCATCGGCCTCGCGGGGGACGAGCGCGTGAACGCCGTGATCGACCTGAAGGAGTATCAGGAGGGCCGGTACCTCCTGTTCGCGACGAAGCGGGGGATGGTGAAGAAGACACCGCTCCCCGAGTACGACAGCCCGCGCTCGGGGCTCGCGGCCATCAACCTGAGGGAGGGCGACGAGCTCGTGGACGTCCTGCTCACGGACGGGAAGGACGACGTGATCCTCGTCTCCCGCAAGGGGCAGGTGATCCGGTTCCGCGAGGCCCTGGTGCGGCCCATGGGGCGGCAGGCCGCGGGGGTGATCGGGATGCGCCTGGCGGAGGACGACGAGGTCATCGCGCTCGGCGTGGCCTCCGCGGGCGAGGAGCTCATCAGCGTGACGCAACACGGGTACGGCAAGCGCTCACCCCTGTCGGACTACCCGGTCAAGGGGCGCGGCGGCAAGGGCGTGATCGGGCACACGCTGACGCGCAAGACCGGCCTGCTCGCGGGCGCGTTCGTGGGCTCGAAGGATCAGGACCTGTTCACCATCTCGAGTTCGGGGAAGGTCGTGCGGGTGCCGGCGGCCGACATCCGGCGCGTGGGGCGGGCGAGCCAGGGCGTGCGGACGATGCGCGTGGAGGAGGGCGAGACCGTCGTGGCCATCGCCCCCGTGATCACCCAGGCCGACGAGGGCTGAGAGCGGGCGGGTGGTTGCCGCGGGCCCCGCGGGCGCGTAGAAAGGGCGAGGACCCATGGGCCAGCCCGTCGAGGACCCCACCGTCGCGGAGACGTCGACCGGACCAGCCCGCCGGGGCGGCGCCGGCGTGGGCGCGCCGGGACGGGCCGGGGAGGGCGGCGCGCCGGGGCCGGCGCGCCGCCAGGCTTCCGGTCAGCGACGGCACGCGCGGGTGGTGATCCGGAAGGTCGGGCCCTGGTCGGTCTTCAAGATGTCCCTGATCTTCTACCTCTGCGTGATGCTGGTCCTGCTGGGCGCGGGCGTGATCCTGTACGGCATGCTGGGGGCGATGGGCGCGCTCGACTCGATGACCCGGCTCGTCCGGGACCTCTTCTCCGACCGGACCTTCGAGATCGACGGGCGGTGGCTGTTCACCCGGGCCCTCGGGATCGGGGTCGTGATGGTGGTCGTGTGGTCCCTCATCAACGTGTTCGTGGCCGTCCTGTACAACCTGATCGCGGACCTCGTGGGCGGGATCGAGGTCACGCTCGCCGAGCGGCGCTGAGCCGCCGGCGTCGATTGACACCCTTCTCGGGCCCCGCGTACGCTTCGGAACGGGCCGGTGGAAGACGCGATGGGCCTGTAGCTCAGTCGGTCAGAGCGCATCCCTGATAAGGATGAGGTCGTTGGTTCAAGTCCAACCAGGCCCACGGGGAAAGGAGGGCTCCCATGGCTGAGGAGACCGAGGGCACCACGAAGCGGGGCTTCTTCAGCAGGCTCATGAAGGTCGCGTTCATCGCGGCGATCGTGGGCGCGGCGGTCGCCGTCGTGAAGCGTCGGCGCGGTGGGGAGCTGGACGAGGACGAGTGGCAGGAGCTCCCGCCGCCCGCGGGCGGGTAACGGCACCCCAGAGAGGGAACGTGGACCCGGGCTCCGGCCCGGGTCCACGTGTCTCCGCCGGTAGACTCCGGGCGATGGGCGGGGGAGCCTGGGCGCTGGCGGAGCGCGCGGCGGCCGCGGCGGGGGTCAGGCTGCGGGGGCTGGACCGCCTGGAGGACGCCGAGCAGATCCTGCGGGTCATGATCGCGACCTGGGGGGAGCACCAGCTGATCCCCCGCGAGATGCTGCGGGCCCTGGGGGACGCGGCGAACCCGCCGATCGGAGCCTTCGAAGGGGAGCGACTCGTCGGCTACGTCCTGGGATGGATCGCGGCCGACCCCGAGGACGGGCTCATCGTCCACTCCCACATGCTCGCGACGCTGCCGGAGCGCCGGCACCGGGGGGTCGGGTACGCGCTGAAGCTCGCGCAGCGCGCCCAGGCCCTCGAGCTCGGGATCCGCGTGGTGCGGTGGACGTTCGACCCCGTGATCGCGCGGAACGCGTGGTTCAACCTGGGGAAGCTCGGCGCCGTGGCCGACCGCTTCCACCGCGACTACTACGGGGAGATGAGCGACGTCGTGAACCGCGGGGAGCGGACGGACCGGCTCGTCGTCCGGTGGGACCTGGAGGCGGGACGTCAGGAGCCGAGCCTCGAGGGGGCGTCGGTCCTCCTCGCGCGGGGCGGCGAGGAGCCCTCGCCCCGGCCGGAGCTGGGGGAGCTGCCGGGGGACGACCGCCCGGTCCTCGTCTTCCTCCCCCGCGACCACGAGGTCATGCGGCGCCGAGAGCCCGCGCTCGCGCGGGCGTGGCGCGACGCCGTCGCGACGGCCATCGAGGCGTGCCTGGCGTCCGGGCGCATCGCGCGGGGGTTCACGGCCGAGGGAGGCTACGTCTTCGCGTGGGCCGGGTGCGGGCGATCGAGCTGCGGCTGGTGGCGCTCCCCCTCGTCCGGCCGTTCCGCACGAGCTTCGGCGTGGAGACCGAGAAGGTCTGCATCCTGGCGCGGCTCGAGACCGACGACGCGGTCGGCTGGGGCGAGTGCGTGGCGGGCCCGGAGCCCGACTTCTCGGAGGAGATCAACGACGGGGCGTGGCTCGTGCTGCGGGACCGCCTCGCGCCCGCGCTCTTCGCGGCGGGGGACGTCGAGCCGGAGGAGGTGGAGGCGACGTTCGCGCCGGTCCGGGGTCACCGGATGGCGAAGGCGACCTTGGTCAACGCGTTCCTCGACGCGGGGCTCCGGGAGCGTGGGCGATCGCTCGCCTCCTACCTCGGGGCCGAGCGCGACCGGGTGCCGTGCGGCGTCTCGGTCG
>BEHO01000264.1 GCA_002898915.1 bacterium HR12 | reverse complement strand
GGCCTCGGGTGGCTCCGCGCCGTGGACGGGGCCTTCCCCGAGCGCCTGCGGGCCGGCGGCGCCGTCGCCACCGTGGTGCGGACGCCCTTCTACGACCCCGAGGGGGCGAGGATCCGTGCTTGAGCTCTCGCGCGCCGAGATCGCCGTCCTCGCGTGCCTCGCCGCGCCGGCGGCCCTCGACGCCCTCGCGCCCCCGGACGTCGCCGCCGCGCTCCGCACCGCCCCCGACGAGCTCCTGCTCCTCGCCGCCCCGGACGCGGTCGAGGCCATCCTCGCCGAGGCGAGCCGGGCGCTCCGAGCGCTCGACGACGACGCGCTCGTGCTCGAGGTCACCGACGGCTGGACCGCCTTCGCGCTCGAGGGGCCCGACGCGCGCGAGGCGTTCGGGCGCCTCTCGGCCCTGGAGCTCCCGGAGGCCGGGTTCCTCCAGGGCGACGTCGCTCGCGTCCCCGCCAAGGTGCTCGCCGAGCCCGAGCGCCTGCTCCTGCTCGTGCCCTCCTCGTGGGCCGAGCACGTCCGCGAGCGGATCCTGGGCCTCGCCCTCGACGTGCGCGAGCGCCCCGAGCCGCGACCCTGGGAGGCGACGGCGCCGTGAGCGGGCTCCTCCGGCGCCGGGAGTTCCTGCGACGGGTCCCCCTCGAGCCCCGCTACGACGTCGTCGTGATCGGCGGGGGCGTGGTCGGCCTCTCGATCGCCTACAACCTCGCCGCGCGCCACGGCATCCGCCGCGTGGCCGTGCTCGAGCGCGCCTACCTCGGCGCCGGCGCCTCCGGCCGCAACACACAGGTCGTGCGGGCCAACTACAACACCCCCGAGACCGTGCCGCTCTACAAGGCGAGCCTGGAGCTCTGGCGCACGCTCAGCCAGGAGCTCGACTTCAACATCCAGTTCTCGACCCAGGGCGAGCTCGACCTCGTCCACACCCGCGACGCGCTCGAGGTCGAGCGGGACAAGGCGCTCCTGGACGCGGCTTACGGCGTGCCGATGGAGATCCTCACCCCCGACGAGGTGCTGGAGCGCTGCCCCCACGTGGACCTCACCGGCGGGGGCGAGCTCCCCGTGCTCGGCGCCTCGTACCACCCGCCGGGCTCCTTCGCCCGGCACGACTCGGTGGTGTGGGCCTACGCCACCGCCGCCACGCGCCTCGGGGTGCACATCCACGAGGGGGTCGAGGTGATCGGCCTCGACGTCGCCGACGGACGGTGCCGAGGCGTGCTGACCTCGGCCGGGCGCGTCGCGGCGGGCGAGGTCGTCTCCGCCGTCGCCGGCTGGAGCAGCGTCGTCGCGCGCATGGCCGGCCTCAAGCTCCCGATCTCCACCCACCCGCTCCAGGCCTTCGTGACCGAGCCGGTGAAGCACCTCCTCGACGGGCTCGTCTCCTCCATGGACCTGTACGTGTACGTCTCGCAGACCGCGAGGGGCGAGCTCCTGGTCGGCGCCGAGATCCTCCCCTACAACACGTACTCCCAGCGCTCCACCTTCGACTTCCTCGCCGAGGCGGCCAAGCGCGCGATCATGATCCTGCCCGTCATGGCCACGGCCCGGGCGATGCGCCAGTGGGCGGGCCTCTGCGACATGACGCCGGACTCCTCCCCCATCCTCGGGCGGACCGAGGTCGAGGGCTTCACCCTCGCCGCGGGGATGGGCACCTGGGGCTTCAAGGGCGCCCCGATCTTCGGCCTCGGCCTCGCCCAGGAGATCGCCACGGGCCGCCCGCACCCGCTCCTCGCGCCCTTCTCACCGGACCGGTTCGCCCTGGACCGCATGGTGCCCGACGCCGCCTCCGCCGGCACCCACTGAGGTGCGCCCTCGCGCACCCCGGTTCTCGACTTGACAACGAAGAGGAAACATCTTGAGGTACGGAGGGAGGTGGCACGAGACATGCAGGTGACCGCCCTTCCTTCGTGGAGGACCGCGGCGGGTATGACGCTCTTGCTCGCCTCGTTCGTTGCGCTGCTGGGGACGGTCGTGGTGCTCGGTACCCGCCCCGACGGGTCCTCCGAGCGCGCCCCCGGCAGCGACGGCCGAGCGATCCCCGCCGAGCGCAACGGGAGCGTCGCCGACCCGGCCGGCGCGGGTTGGCGTGCCCTCGCCCTCGGAGGTCAGGCCGACTGGCCCGAGTACTACACATCGCTCCGCCAGATGGCCCGGACGGCGACCGCGACCATCGTGGGCGAGGTGGAGGAGGTCCAGCCGGGGCGGATCGTCGGGGAAGCGCCCGATGACCTCTGGTCCACCGTCGTGGTGTCGGTGCGGGTGACCCGCGTGGTGGCCGTCGGCACCACGGCGGGGGCCGGGATCGAGGTCGGAGATGTCGTCCCGGTGGAGTTCGGCCCGGTCGAGCCCGAGACCGCAAGCGAGTCCGCCCTCACCTCCATCGTGGGAGATGTGGCGCTCCTCTTCCTGCGACGGAAGGGCGAGGCCGTGGCGGAGTTCGGCATCTCCGAGGTGCCGGAGGAACAGGCACGGGGCTGGTACCGCCTGGTGAGCCCCCAGGGCCTGTACGTGGATGACGCCGGCCGCGCCGACGCGGTCCACTTCTCCCCGGTGGACTGGCCGGGCGAGTCGGGGTTCCCGGCTGAGCTCGACGGGCGAGCTTTCCTAGAGGTGGTGGAGGAGGTCGCCCGCGTCGCCGCCTGAGGACGCGGGCCCCGCTCCGCTCCGGCAGGAGCTGGCTGCACCTCACCTCCATCCGTCGAGGACGCGCGCGATCGCGGCGCCGTGAGGACATCCAGCTGCAGGGCGACGGCACAGCACGCGGGACGCTTCTCGCGGGGCGTCTGGATGGCACTGTATACTGCGCTTACGATGCCGGCCACCAGGACCCAGATCTACCTGACCGCCGAGCAGCGCCGCGGCCTGGACGAGCTCGCTCGGCGGCGGGGAGCGACGCTCGCCCAACTGATCCGGGAAGCGGTCGACCGGTACCTCGAGGCAGCCGGGCCGAGCGCGGCCCTGGCGCTCGAGGCCACGTTCGGGCGGGCGCCCGCGCTCGAGGTTCCCTCCCGGGACGAGTGGGACCGTGGCTGAGCTCCTCCTCGACACCGACGTCTTCGTCGACCACCTGCGCGGCGCGCGGCGCCTGAACCC
>BEHO01000263.1 GCA_002898915.1 bacterium HR12 | reverse complement strand
AGCTCGGGGGCGTGTACCGCTACGAGCGCCTCGGGGTGCTCCACGGGCTCCGGCGGGCCAGGGGCGTCACCCAGGACGACTCGCACATCATCTGCCGTGAGGATCAG
Source organism: bacterium HR12 (assembly GCA_002898915.1). Lineage (GTDB taxonomy): Bacteria > Actinomycetota > UBA4738 > UBA4738 > HRBIN12 > HRBIN12. The sequence goes on along the minus strand of BEHO01000263.1, from coordinate 2,996 downwards.
CTCGTGGAGGAGATCCGCGGGGTCTTCGACCTCACGCTGGAGATCCACCGGACGTTCGGGTTCACCGACCCCGTGGTCACGCTCTCGACGCTCCCGGGGGAGACCATCGTGACGCCCGAGATGGCCGAGCGCGCGACGGGGGCCCTGCGCGACGCGCTCGACCGCAGCGGCCTCCCGTACCGGGTGGCCGAGGGCGAGGGCTCGTTCTACGGGCCGAAGGTGGACTTCCACTTCCGCGACGCGATCGGGCGCCTCTGGCAGCTCACCACCGTCCAATGCGACTTCGGCCTGCCGGAGCGGTTCGGGATGGAGTACGTGGGCGAGGACAACCGCCGGCACCGCCCGGTGATGATCCACCGCGCGATCCTGGGCTCGATCGAGCGCTTCACGGGGGTCCTCATCGAGCACTACGCGGGCGCCTTCCCGCTCTGGCTCGCCCCGGAGCAGGTGCGGATCGCGCCGGTCGCCGATCGCCACGTCGGGTTCGCCCAGGAGCTCGCCGACCGGCTCCGTGCGGCCGGACTGCGTCCCGGGGTCGACGCGAGCCCCGAGACGGTCGGGAAGAAGGTCCGCGCGGCGCAGGTGATGAAGGTGCCCTACACGCTCGTCGTCGGGGACCGGGAGGTCGACTCGGGGACGCTGACCGTACGACGTCGGGACGGGACGGAGGTCGCCGGGGTGCCGGTCGAGCGGTTCGTCGCCGCGCTCGTCCGCGAAGCGGAGACCCGCGCCCTCGAGCCCTCCACGTTCGAGGGGTAGCGGTGGAGCGTCTCTGGTCGCCCTGGCGGATGGAGTACATCGAGTCCGCGAAGGAGGGCGTCCCCGAGGGGTGCGTGTTCTGCGACTTGCTCACGGGGGCGGGGCCGGAGCCGGCGGAGCGGCGCGTGCTGTACCGGGACGCGCTCGTGTTCGTGACCCTCGCCAAGTACCCCTACAACCCCGGGCACCTGCTCGTGCTCCCCGTTCGGCACACCGCCGACCTCGAGGACGTCACGCCCGAGGAGAACGCCGCGATCGCCGCGACCCTGCAGCGGAGCGTTCGGGCCCTCCGGGAGCAGGCCTCCCCGCACGGGTTCAACATCGGCCTGAACCTGGGTCGGGCCGCCGGCGCGGGGATCCCGGAGCACCTCCACTGGCACGTCGTCCCGCGATGGAGCGGCGACACGAACTTCATGCCGGTGATCGGCCAGACGCGGGTGCTCCCCCAGCTCCTCGACGAGACCTTCGAGAAGCTCGCCCCGGGCTTCCGCGACTGATGCCGTACGTCACGGTCGAGGGGGGGAAGCTGTACTACGAGCGAGCGGGGGAGGGGTATCCGGTCGTGCTGATCCACCCCGCCCTGTGGGACTCGCGCATCTGGGACCTGCAGTTCGAGCCCTTCGCCGAGCACCACGACGTGGTCCGCTACGACGTGCGGGGGTACGGGCGCTCGGACGTGCCCACGCAGCCCTACTCGGATCTCCGGGATCTCCGGTACCTCCTCGGGGAGCTCGGGATCGAGCGGTGCGCGCTGGTGGGCTGCTCGGTCGGGGGCCAGCTCGCGATCGACGCGGCCCTCGCCCACCCGGACCTCGTCGAGGCCCTGGTCCTCGTCGCGCCGGGCCTGTCCGGCTATCGGTGGCGAGACCCCGGCCTCGAGGTCCTCACGGAGGAGGTCCGGCGAGCGGTGGCCGCGGGCGACCTGGAGGGGGCGATGGACCTGGAGCTCGCCGTGTGGGCCCCGCTCCGCTCGGGGCCCGAGGTCGACGCGTGGGTGCGGCGGATCGCCATGGAGAACCTGCACATCCTGCGCGTGCCGGACACCTTGGCGGAGGTCCCACCGCCGGCGCTCCCGCGCCTCGCCGAGATCCAGGCCGCCACGCTGGTGATCGTCGGCGACCGGGACATCGGCGAGATGCACGCCATCGCCGACGTCCTGGTCGAGCGCGTCCCGGGTGCGCACAAGCGCGAGGTCCACGACGCCGACCAGCTCGTGATGGTCCGCCGTCCCGAGATCTTCAACCGCCTGGTGCTGGACTTCCTCGCGTTCCGGATGTGAGGATGCGGACGTGGAGCGCGCGCTCCTCGTGATCGCCGCGATCTCGGGGTTCCTCGGTGTGGCCGCCGGGGCCTTCGGCGCGCATGCGCTCCGTCCCAGGCTCCCGGCGGAGCGGATCGCGTGGTTCGAGACGGCCGTCCGCTACCAGGTCTGGCACGCGCTCGCGCTGCTCCTGGCGGTGATCGTCGGGTCCACGAACATCGTGAGCGCCCGGCCCGAGGGGGCGGTGCTCACCGTGGCGTCGCGCCCGGCCCTCCTGCTCGCCGGGGCGACGCGCTGGCCGGCCGCCCTCGCCGGCTGGCTGTTCGTCGCGGGGACCGCCCTGTTCTCGGGCAGCCTGTACGCGCTCGCCCTCACCGGCCGGGGGTCGTGGGGGCGGGTGGCGCCGGTGGGGGGCGCCTGCCTCCTCCTGGGCTGGGCGTCGTTCGCGCTCGCCGCCGCGACCGCCTGAGCCGCTACTTCTTCTGCGCCTCCTCCTTGGCCCGCTGGGCCTCGGCGATGATCTTCTCGGCGAGGTGCGGGGGCACCTCCTCGTAGTGGGAGAAGCGCATCGTGAACGCGCCGCGTCCGCCGGTCATCGAACGCAGCTCGATCGCGTAGCGGGCGACCTCCGCCTGGGGCACGAGCGCCCGGATCCGCTGCTTGCCGACGCCGGCGGACTCGATCCCGCCGATCTTCGCCCGCTTCGAGTTCAGGTCGCCCATGATGTCGCCCGTGTAGGCCTCCGGCACGACGACCTCCAGCTCGACGATGGGCTCGAGCAGGATCACGCCGGCCTGCTGGGCGGCCTCCTTCAGCGCCAGGGACCCGGCGATCTGGAACGCGAGGTCGGAGGAGTCCACGGGGTGGAACTTGCCGTCCACGAGCGTGCAGCGGACGTCGACCATCGGGTAGCCGCTGATGACCCCCTGCTGCATCGCCTTGACCACGCCCTTCTCCACGGAGGGGATGAACTGGT
>BEHO01000262.1 GCA_002898915.1 bacterium HR12 | reverse complement strand
CGGGCCACCGATCGTATCGGGCGGCGGGCGGTGCTGGTCCCCGGGTACGCGGCGATGGCGCTCGCCCTCGTCCTGTGGCCCCTCGCGCGGACGGCCGCCCTGTTCGTGCTGGCGAACGGCGTCTTCGGGCTGATCTCCGGGTACGCGGGGGTGCCGCAGGCGCCGATGCTCTCGGACGTGACCGACGAGGACCTGCGGGGGACCGCCGTCGCCGTGTTCCGCTTCGTCGGGGACCTCGGCTTCGTGCTCGGGCCGCTCGCCGCCGGGGCGAGCGCGGACGCGCTCGGCTACGGTCCCGCCTTCGCGCTCGCGGCGGTCCCGCTCCTGCTCGCTCTGGGCCTCGTCCTCACCGTGCCGGAGACCCTGCGGGCGATCCCCCGCACCGGCGAGGCGCCGGGGCTCTGAGGCCTGGGGTAGTAGCCTTCCGGGAACGGGGACCCGGGGGAGCCGATGAAGGTCTCGGACCACATCCTGCTGCCGGCCGAGCCCGAGCGGGTCTGGGAGACGCTCGTGCGCTGGGAGGAGCAGCCTCGCTGGATGCGGGACGCCGCATCGGTGCGCGTGCTCGGCGCCCGGCGCGAGGGCGTGGGGACGATCCTCGCCGTCCGGACCCGGCTGGCGAACGTGCCCGCGTTCACCGAACGGCTCGAGGTGACCGTGTGGGATCCGCCCCGCCACCTCGTCGTCGCGCACCGGAGCTTCGTCCGCGGCGTCGGCGCGTGGCGCCTCCAGCCGGTCGAGCGCGGGACCTGGTTCACGTGGAGCGAGGATCTCCGTCTCCCGATCCCGTTCCTCGGGGAGCTCCTGCTCCGCGCCGACCGCCCGTTGCTCCGGCGACGCATGGCCGCCTCGCTCCAGTGGCTGCGGGCGCAGGTGGCCGCCTCCGGGTAGGATGGGGCCGCACGCAGGGGAGCCCGGTGCCACCGGGCTGAGAGGGCGGGTGGAGACCCGCCGACCCTTGGAACCTGATCCGGGTCATACCGGCGGAGGGAGCGGAGCATGGCCACCGTCATCGACCGCATCGAACAGGTCCTCGAGCGCGAAGCGCCCGTCTACGGGATCCATCCCGTCCCGCCCGAGGGGCGCCGGCTGTCCGGGCTCGACCTCGGCGTCCTGTGGGGGGACCTCTCGGTCGGGCTCCTCGTCATGGTCACGGGAGCGCTGCTGGTGCCGGCGCTCGGGCTGCCCCAGGCGCTCCTCGCGATCGTCGTCGGCACGCTGATCGGGTGCCTACCTCTCGCGCTCGTGACCCTCGCGGGCCAGCGCGAGGGCGTGCCCACCATGGTGCTGTTCCGGCCGGTGCTCGGCGCGCGGGGCTCGTGGGCGCCCTCCGCCCTGAACCTGCTGCAGCTCGTGGGCTGGACGGCGGTCGAGTTCTGGGCGATGGGTCGGGTGGCGAACGTGGCGTCGGTCCGGCTCTTCGGGCTCGACGCCCCGGTGCTCTGGCTCGCCGTCGTCGCCGTGGTCTGCACGGGGCTCGCGCTCGGGGGTCCCGTCCTCGTCGTGCGGCGGTGGCTCGAGCGGTTCGGGATCTACGTCCTCGTCGGGGCGGCGGTCTGGATCACCGGCGCGGCGCTCCGGGGGGCCGATCTCGGGGCCCTCTGGCGGCGCCCGGGGGAGGGCGATCTGCCCTTCTGGCTCGCGGTGGACCTCGTCGCCGTGATGCCGATCTCTTGGCTGCCCCTCGCCGCCGACTACTCGCGGTTCGCGCGCCCCTCCGCGCGCGCGGCGGCGGGGACGTACGTCGGGTACGCGATCGGGAACACCTGGTTCTACGCGCTCGGGGCCCTCCTCGCGCTGTCGGGCGCGAGCGCCGACGCGACCGGTATCGGCTCGGCCATCGTGGCGAGCGCCGGGGGCGCCCTCGTCCTCCTCGCCCTCCTCGTGGGGGAGAGCGACAACGCCTTCGCGGACATCTACTCCGCGGCGCTCTCCACGCAGAACGTCGTTCCCCGGGTGTCGCAGCGGAGGCTGATCCTCGCGATCGGGGCGCTCTCGTTCCTCCTCGCCCTGGCCCTCGACGTCGAGCGCTACGAGGTCTTCCTCCTCCTGATCGGCTCGGTGTTCGTGCCGCTCGCCGGCCTGTTCGCCGCCCACTGGCTCGTGCGGGCGGGCGGGTCGTACGGGCCCGCCCGGCTGTTCGCGGGGGACGGCGTGCGGTGGTGGGCCGTCGCGCCGTGGCTCGCCGGGTTCGTCCTGTACCACTGGAGCGTGCCCACGGGCCCCGCGGGGTGGGTCGACGCGGTCCGTTCGGTCTTCACGGGGCTCGGCCTGCCCTTCCCGCTGTTCGGCTCGGCCCTCGGGGCGAGCCTGCCGAGCTTCGCGGCGGCGTTCCTGCTCGGGCTGGTCCTGCCCCCGGGGGACCCCGTCCGGCGTTGACTACTCGCTGATCGGGCGGGCCGTCGGGGGAGGCGCCGCGACGAGCAGGATCACCGCGGGCTCGATCGAGGCGTTGCGGACCGTGAGCTCGGAGCCGGCGGGCACGAGCACGGTGCCCCACTGCCGCAGGCGCTTCCGTCGCCAGCCGACCTGCACGGCGACCTCGCCGGCCAGGAGGACGAGGAGCGCGTCGGAGTCGGGGTCCGACACCGGGCCGAGCTCCTGCGCGCGGTCCAGGCAGACGACCTCGGACCACAGGCGCTCGGACTCGAAGACCGCGCTGTGGTGCGGCCCGGTCTCCGAGAAGCGCACGAGGTCCCGAAGGTCCTTGGACTCCACGGCCCGCAAGCCTATCCGGCCCGGGCGCGGTCGGTCGCCGGACGCGGCGGGCGCGGTGGAGCGGCGCCGATAGACTTCCTCCACCTGCGAGCGAAGGAGCCGCACCGTGACCACGTTCGCGTACTCGAGCCAGTCGCCCACCGCCGTCCGCGCCGACGTGCTCGTGCTCCCGGTCTTCGAGGGCCCCGAGCCGGGCCCGGGGGTTCGGGAGGTGAAGGGCGTGGACCTCATGGCCCTGTGGCGGGACGCCGCCCTCACCGGCAAGCGTGGGGAGCAGCTGCTCGTGCCGAACGCGGGGAACCTGGGCGTCGCGGCCTCCTCCGTCCTGCTGCTCGGCGTGGGCAAGCGGGCGGGGCTGAAGGTCGACGACGTGCGCCGGGCGGCGGGCAA
>BEHO01000261.1 GCA_002898915.1 bacterium HR12 | reverse complement strand
GCCCGCGGTCGAGGTCGTGCTGACCACCCTGAACGCGGGAGGGAAGTTCGGTGGCGGGGGCTACCGGATCTCCGGCGGTCTGCACGGGGTCGGCGTGTCGGTGGTGAACGCCCTGTCGCGGGCCATGACGGTCGAGGTCATGCGCGACGGGTACGTCTGGACCCAGACCTACTCCCGGGGCAGGGCGACGTCGAAGCTCGTGCGGGGCAAGCCGACCACGAAGACGGGGACGATCGTGACCTTCTGGCCGGACCCCGAGATCTTCACCGAGACGACCGAGTTCGACCGCCGGCTGCTCGCGGAGCGCCTCCAGGAGCAGGCCTTCCTCACCCGCGGGATCGAGATCCAGCTGATCGACGAGCGGGAGGACCCGCCCGCCAAGCAGGTGTTCCGGGCGCAGGGAGGGATCGCGGACTTCGTGAAGCTCCTCGCCGCGGGGAAGGAGCCCCTGCACAGCAAGGTGATCTTCATGGAGGCGCGGGAGGAGGACGCGGAGGCCGAGATCGCGCTGCAGTGGAACACGGGCTACGCCGAGTCCATCCACTCCTTCGCGAACACGATCAACACCCACGAGGGCGGGATGCACGAGGAGGGCCTGAAGAAGGCCCTGACCAACGTGATCAATCGGTACGCCCGGAACAAGGGGCTGCTCAAGGAGAAGGACGAGAACCTCCTGGGCGAGGACGTGCGCGAGGGCCTCACCGCGATCGTCTCGGTCCGGCTCCGCGACCCCCAGTTCGAGGGGCAGACGAAGACGAAGCTGGGGAACGCCTCGATCCGCTCGCTCGTCGAGACCACCGTCAACGAGCAGCTCATGACGTGGCTCGAGGAGCACCCCGGGGACGCCAAGCGCATCGTGGCGAAGGCGGCGGCCGCGGCGAGGGCGAGGATCGCCGCCAAGCAGGCGCGGGAGATCGCGAGGCGGAAGTCGTTCCTGGAGGGGGGCGGCCTGCCGGGCAAGCTGGCGGACTGCCAGCTGACGGACCCGGCCGCCTGCGAGCTGTTCATCGTGGAGGGCGACAGCGCCGGCGGCTCGGCGAAGCAGGCGCGGGACCGCGCCACGCAGGCGATCCTGCCGATCCGGGGGAAGATCCTGAACGTGGAGAAGGCCCGCCTCCACAAGGTGCTCGAGAACCAGGAGATCCAGGCGCTCATCACGGCCATCGGCACGGGGATCGGCGACGAGTTCGACCTGGCGAAGGCGAGGTACCACCGGATCGTGATCATGGCCGACGCCGATGTGGACGGCGCCCACATCCGCACGTTGCTGCTCACGTTCTTCTTCCGGAACATGCGGGAGCTGATCGAGGCGGGGTACGTCTACCTCGCGCAGCCGCCGCTGTACCTCCTGCGGCAGGGCAAGGAGGAGCTGTACTTCTACAGCGAGCGGGACTGGGACGCGTGGCGCCGGAAGCACGGCGACGGGAAGAAGCTCGACCCGCAGCGCTTCAAGGGCCTCGGCGAGATGAACGCGGAGCAGCTCTGGCGCACGACGATGGACCCCGAGCACCGGACGCTCCTGCAGGTCACGGTGGAGGACGCGGCCCTCGCCGACCGCCTGTTCACGGTGCTGATGGGGGAGGACGTGCAGGCGCGCCGGGAGTTCATCGAGCAGAACGCGAAGGACGTGCAGAACCTCGATGTCTAGGCGGCGCGCGGCGAGCGGCGGGGACCAGCCCCTGTTCGTGGGTCGGGTCGAGCAGGTCGGGCTGGAGGAGGAGATCCAGCGCTCGTACCTGGACTACGCGATGTCCGTCATCGTCGGGCGGGCGCTCCCGGACGTCCGGGACGGGCTCAAGCCGGTCCACCGCCGGATCCTGTGGGCCATGCTCGAAGCGGGGCTCCGTCCCGACCGCCCGCACCGGAAATCCGCGTCGGTCGTGGGCGACGTCCTGAAGAAGTACCACCCCCACGGCGACCAGAGCGTGTACGACGCCCTGGTGCGCATGGCCCAGGATTGGTCGATGCGGATCCCCCTCATCGACGGCCACGGGAACTTCGGTTCGATCGACGGAGACCCGCCTGCGGCCTACCGGTACACGGAGGCCCGCCTGGCGCCGGCGGCCATGGAGATGCTGCGGGACATCGAGGCCGAGACCGTGGACTTCGTGCCCAACTTCGACGGGTACGAGCAGGAGCCGACGGTGCTCCCCAGCCGCTTCCCCAACCTGCTCGTCAACGGGGCGAACGGGATCGCCGTGGGGATGGCCACGAACATCCCACCCCATAACCTCGCGGAGGTCGTGGACGCGGTCTCGTACTACCTGGACCATCCCGACGCGACGCCCGCGGAGCTCATGCGGTTCATCAAGGGCCCGGACTTCCCGACGGGCGCCGTGATCATGGGCACGCAGGGGATCCGGGAGGTGTACGAGACCGGCCGGGGTTCGATCAGGGTGCGGGCCGTGGCGCACATCGAGGAGGGGTCGCAGGGTCGGTCGAAGATCGTCGTGACGGAGCTGCCGTACCAGGTCAACAAGGCCCGGGTGGCAGAGAAGATCGCGGAGCTCGCGAACGCCGGGCGGCTGAAGGACGTCGCGGACGTCCGCGACGAGTCGAACAAGGAGGGGATGCGCCTCGTCATCTACACGAAGCGGGGCGCGAACCCCCAGGTGGTCCTGAACCAGCTGTACCGCCACACCCAGCTCCAGGAGAACTTCGGGGCGATCATGCTCGCCCTCGTGGACGGGGTTCCCCGGACGCTGAACCTGGCGGAGCTCGTGGGGTACTACGTCGACCACCAGATCGACGTCGTCACGCGGCGCACGCGGTACGAGCTCCGCCGGGCGGAGGAGCGGGACCACATCGTCCAGGGGCTGCTCGTCGCGCTCGGGCACCTCGATGAGGTCATCCGCATCATCCGAGGCTCGCAGGACGCCGACGAGGCGCGCGGCAAGCTCATGCGGAAGTTCAAGCTGAGCGAGGTGCAGGCGAACCACATCCTCGACATGCCCCTCCGTCGCCTCACCCGCCTCGCCCGCGAGGAGCTGGAGCAGGAGCACCGGGATCTCCTGGCGAGGATCAAGCGCCTCCGCGCCCTCCTCAAGGACCCGAAGAAGATCCGGGGCGTGATCAAGGAGGAGCTCGCCGACATCAGGCGCCGGTTCGCCGACGAGCGCCGCACGAAGCTGCGGGCCGAG
>BEHO01000260.1 GCA_002898915.1 bacterium HR12 | reverse complement strand
TCCACGCTCCGGCACCGCGCGAGCTCCTTCACCGTCAGGTAGGTCGGCCAGTACAGGCGGCGGCGGCCCTCGCCCCACTCGGCGAGGAGCCGTTCGGGGGACGTCCACCAGGCCGCGGCGATCTCTCGCCCGTCGGGCCGGGGGGCGAGGCCCGGCGGCGCGGCGACCGCGAAGTAGTCCGCGTCGAAGCGCACCGGGACGTCCTCCGGGGCCACCCAGTGGGCGATGCGGGCGAGCTGCTCGGGCCGCGGCGGCGCGGCGTCGATCGCCTCCACCCCGCCGTGGTCGGCGGCCACGAGCCCCTCGGCGGTGAGCGCGAGCCCCACCTCCTCCAGGAGCTCACGCACGGCGCAGGCCCTCGCCGCCTCGGCGCCCGAGCCGAACCATCGCTCCGCGCGCGCCGCGTCCCCCGCCTCGGTGGCGCCGCCGGGGAAGGCCGTGTACCCGGGCAGGAAGCGGCTCGTCCCGCTCCGCTCGAGGGCGAGGACCTCGGGGCCCCCTCGCCCCTCGCGCACGGCGATCACCACCGCAGCCTTCCGGATCCCGGTCCCCACGCCGCGCATCATCGCAGACGCGACCGCTACCCTGACCCGCGAGGTGGGCGAGGGATGCGAGGGGACCGATGAGCGAGGAGGTCGCGGCCCGGATCCGGGCCGCCGTCGCCGAGCGCGGCCCGATCAGCTTCGCCGAGTTCATGGAGCACGCCCTCTACGGCCCCGGCGGCTTCTACGAGCGTCCGCCCATCGGCGCGGAGGGCCACTTCGTGACGAGCCCCCACGTCCACCCCGTCTTCGCCGACCTCGTCCGGTTCGCGCTCCTCGAGGCCTGGGACGCGCTCGGCCGTCCCGAGCCCCTGCGGATCGTCGAGCTCGGCGCCGGGGACGGCACGCTCGCGCGGGGGATCCTCCTCGGGCTCGAGGCGGCCGGCATCGCCACCGCGTACACGGCCGTCGAGATCTCCCCCGGGGCGCGCGAACGCCTCCACGCGCTCCAGCCCCGCGTGGAGGCCTCGCTCGACGCGGTGCCGCCGCTCGACCCCGGTCTCGTCCTCGCCAACGAGCTCCTCGACAACCTCCCCTTCCGGCGGGTGCGGCGACGCGGCGGGGACCTCGTGGAGCTCCGGGTGGGCGTCGCGGGTCCACGCCTGGTCCTCGTCGAGGGCCCCTGCGAGCCGGAGCTCGCCGACCTCGCCCCCTCCGACCTCGGCGAGGGCGAGGAGGCCGTGGTCCCCACGGGCGCGCTCGCGCTCGTCGGGACCCTCGCGCGGGTCCTGCGCCGGGGCTACGCCCTCCTCATCGACTACGGCTCCACCGGCGGGCCGGCCGGCGAGGTGCACGGGTACCGCGGCCACGCCGTCCTCGAGGACGTGCTCGAGGACCCGGGGAGCGCCGACGTCACCGCGGGGGTCGACCTCGGCCTCGTGGCGGCCCATGCGGAGGCGCTGGGGCTCGTCCGCCACGGCATCGTCCCCCAGTGGCGGGCCCTGCTCGCGCTCGGCTACGCGCGCTGGGTCGAGGGCGAGCTCGCGCGCCAGGCGGATCTCCTCGCGGCGGGCCGAGGTCTCGAGGCGGTCCGCGCCTACGAGGGCCGGAGCCGCGCGAGCCTCCTCGTGGACCCCGCGGCGCTCGGGCGGTTGCGCTGGCTCGTCCTCTCGACCCCGGGCCTGCCCACCCCCCGCTTCCTCGCCGAGGCGCTCCAGCCGGAGCTCGGCAGGTAGCGACCTTCGGCCCTTCCGCGGCGCGCCCCCTGTGGCTACGATCGACCCGACGGAGGCTGCCCCATGCGCCGACCGCACGTCGCTCTCGCCCTCCTGCTCGCCGCCGGCCTCGTGGTCTGGCTCCCCCGACCCGCCGAGCGCCAGGCCCCTCGGCCGCGTGCCGGCGTCCCCGTGGAGCGCGAGACGCGCAGCGAGGAGGCCGAGGAGCAGGCCGGAACCGTGGAGCAGCACCGCGAGGCCATCGCCGAGGCCGTGGCCGCCGGCACCCTCGGCCGGATCGAGCCCGTCCGCCACCTGCGCTCCCGGGCCTGGGCCGGCGAGCGCCTCATGCACCCCACCGCCGACGACTGGGAGCCCGCGATCGCGACCGACCCCCGCGAGCCCTGGGTGTACGTGGCGATCACCCGGTTCGGGTACCCCCCGTGCGCGCGCGGCAACTGTCCCGACCCCGCCATCGTCGTCCAGGCGCCGTCCGACGGCGGCCGGACCTTCGGCGACCCCGTGTACGTGTGCGAGTGCCGCCGCGTGCACTCCCAGTTCGATCCCCAGATCGAGGTCGTGCCCGCCACGGGCGAGCTCTACGCCGCGTGGATGAACGACTGGACCATCGTCTTCGCCCGGTCCTCCGACCACGGGCGGACGTGGTCCGCCCCGGTCCCGGTCTCGGGTCAGGTGGCCTGGGGCGACAAGCCGGCGATGGCGGTCTCGCCCGACGGTCGCGACGTCTACGTCTCGTTCAACGGCCCGACCGGCGGCGACGTCTACGTGGCCGTCTCCCACGATGGCGGGCAGACCTGGTCCCAGGTGCGCGTCACGAGGAGCGACCGCTACTCCTTCGCCTACCAGGGCGCGGTCGCGCCGGACGGTCGGGTGACGTTCGCCGAGATGAGCGAGACCTACACCGGCCCCGGCGGGGCGAGCGAGGGCCCGGTCCTCGTGCACGCCATCACCTCGGCCGACGGGGGCCTGACCTGGGCCGACGTGGTCGTGGACTCGGTCGAGCTCGGCGTGCCCTGCACGTCGGAGTGGTGTTACGCCGACTACTACGACGGCCACGCGGCCCTCGCCGCCGACGGGGACGGCGACCTCGTGATCGTCTACGACGGCGCGCGACGGCCCGGCGGGCCCCGACGGGTGTGGGCGCGGTCCTCGACCGACGGCGGCCTGACGTGGAGCGCGCGGGTCGCCCTCTCGCCGAGGGGCGTGAACGCCGGGTTCCCCGCGGCGGTCGGCATCGGCGACGACGAGGTGCGCGTGTGGTTCATGGACCAGCGCACCGGCCGGTGGAACGTCTGGTACCGGCGCTCGACCGACCTCGGCGCGACCTGGTCGACGGAGGTCCGGATCTCCGACGCCACCTCGGGCACCGTCTACAAGGACGCCGACGGGTTCGTGGAGGTCTACGGCGACTACGGCGAGATCGGAATCACGAGCTCGGG
>BEHO01000259.1 GCA_002898915.1 bacterium HR12 | reverse complement strand
GCCCGGCTGCTGCCGCTCCGGAGCTCGTTGATGACGTTCACACGGATCTGGAGGTAACCCCCCCCGCGCCAGGTGGTGTTTCAGAGAGAAACTCTCTCTCCCTCTCCGTCCTGTCAAGTCGGACCGGGCCCGTGAAGAGGGACGCTCGTCGGGCCTGTGCCAGGCCGAGCTCTACCCCTGGCGCTCGAGCCAGGCCTGGACCGAGCGCGCGTACTCCCGGAAGCCGTCGAGGACCAGGGGGATGGCGGCGTGGACACGCGCGTCGTCGACGTCGGCGTAGTCGTGGACGAGGGCGTTCCGCAGCCCCGCGGCGGGGGCGAGGCGCTCCGCGAGCTCCGCCGGGAGCAGCCCGACCCGGGCGGCCGCGAGGAAGGAGCCGCGGTAGTCGCCCGGCGGGGTCCCCTCGAGCTCCGTCACGACGTGGACGTTGATGTCCGCCGCCGTCTCCACGATGAGCTGGATCAGGCGCTCGACGGCGCGCCTGGGCCCTCCGGGCGCGAGGTACGCGTCCAACGTGACCTCACGGTGCGCCTCGAGCTCCCGCAGGTAGCCGTCGAGGTGGCTCAGCTTCCGCCGGACGATCTCGGTCCGCACCATCAGCCGAGCCGCTCCCGGAGGGCGTCCGCCTCGATGCGGCGGATCCAGGCCGTGTCGAGGTAGCGCTTGATCGCGCGGAGCCGGAAGGCCTCGAAGGTGCCCGGCTCGACCTCGAAGATCGGGCGACCGTCCACGGCGACCTCGCGGAGCAGGAGGGGGTCCGCCTCGTCCAGGACGACGAGATCGACCGGGCGGTCGGCGTGGATCGCGTCCGCCGCGGCCTGGCGCCGCGCGTCGAAGGGCCCTCGGTCAGCCTCGCCGTCGAAGAGCAGGCCGACGTCGAGGTCGCTCCCCGCGCGATCGGCCCCCCGTGCGGCGGAACCGAAGACCACGGCGAGCCGCACCCCCGACCGGCGCAGCGCGTCCTCGTCGATCCGGATCTCCACGGCCGCATCCTACGGCTGCGGCGGGTCGTATCGTTCGGGCCGGACATCACGGAGGAGGGGAGTTCGGTGGAGTACGTGCACCTCGGACGCCTCGGTCTCAAGGTCAGCCGGTTCTGCCTCGGCACGATGAACTTCGGACCGGAGACCGACGAGGCCGAGAGCCACGCGATCATGGACCGCGCCCTGGACCTCGGCATCAACTTCTTCGACACGGCGAACGTCTACGGTCGGAGCAAGGGGGTCGGGGCGACCGAGACGATCATCGGGAACTGGTTCGCCAAGGGCGGCGGGCGGCGCGAGAAGGTCGTCCTCGCCACGAAGGTCTACGGGGAGATGGGGCCCTGGCCCAACGAGTCACGGCTCTCGGCCCTCCACATCCGCCGGGCCTGCGAGGACAGCCTGCGGCGGCTGCGGACCGACCACATCGACCTGTACCAGATGCACCACATCTACCGCGAGGCCGACTGGGACGAGCTCTGGCAGGCCTTCGAGGTGCTCGTGCAGCAGGGGAAGGTGCTCTACGTGGGCTCGAGCAACTTCGCCGGGTGGCACATCGCGCAGGCGAACGAACGGGCGCGGGACCGGCACTTCCTCGGGCTCGTCTCCGAGCAGTGCCTCTACAACCTCAACGACCGCATGAGCGAGCTCGAGGTGCTCCCGGTCTGCCAGGCCTACGGCATGGGGGTCATCCCCTGGAGCCCGCTCGCGGGCGGCCTCCTCGCCGGGGTGCTGCACGGGCCGAAGGAGGGCCGTCGCGCCGGCGAGTGGGTCCAGGAGGACCTGCCCAAGTACCGGGACCGCATCGAGCGGTACGAGGCCCTCTGCGCCGAGCTCGGCGAGGCGCCGGCCAACGTGGCCCTCGCCTGGCTGCTCGCGAACCCCGCGGTGACGGCGCCGATCATCGGCCCCCGCACGCTCGCGCAGCTCGAGGGCTCGATGCGCGCGCTCGAGCTGAAGCTCGACGAGGACACGATGCGGCGCCTGGACGAGATCTTCCCCGGCCCCGGCGGCCCGGCCCCCGAGGCCTACGCCTGGTGAGCGCTACAGGACGCCGACGCGGCGGAGGGTGCGCTGGCGCACCTCGCCGGTGAGGGCGCGGAGCCGCTCGGAGATCCGAGCCGTCGGCGGTCTGGGGTTCGTGAGGCGGCGGGCCTCCTCCGGCAGGCGCTCGAGGTCGCGCCGGAACCGCGCCCGGGCCTCCTCCAGCGTCTCCGGCGGGACGACCCGCCGCCCCTCGCGCATCACGGGGACGAGGAGCGGCTCGGCGCCCTCGGGGGCCGGCTCCTCGCGGAGCCCGATCACGTCGCCCTCCGGCCCGCGGAAGACCTGCTTGCGGCCGGGCAGGGTGGCCTTCTCCGCCGAGAGCTTCAGCACCGGCCGCCCATCGAACTCGACGAGCTTGTACACGGAGTCGAGGTAGGGCGCGTCGGCGGAGGTCCCCATCTTCGTGCCGATGCCGAAGGCGTCGATCGGGGCGCCGGCTCGGACGAGCCGGTCGACGTCCATCTCGTCCAGCCCGCCGCTCGCGAAGATCCGGACGTTCGGCAGGCCCGCCTCGTCCAGGATCCTGCGCGCCTCGCGCGAGAGGGCGTCCAGGTCGCCGCTGTCCAGACGGATCCCCAGCCGGTCCGCGAGGCCGAGCTCCCGGATGACCTCGATCGCCGTCCGGACGCCGTTGGCGGTGTCGTAGGTGTCGACGAGGAACGTGGTCCGGGTGGGGTGGTCGGCGGCGAAGGCCGCGAAGGCCTCCTTCTCGCTGGGGAAGGCCTCGACGTAGGAGTGGGCCATGGTGCCGGCGACGGGGATCCCGTACCGGCGCCCCGCCTCCACGTTGGAGGTGGCGACGAAGCCGACCATCGCCGTGGTGCGCGCGACGGCCATCGCCGCGTCGACCCCCTGGGTCCGCCGGAAGGAGAAGTCGACGAGGTCCTTGCCCCGGGCGGCGATCACGCACCGGGCGGCCTTCGAGGCGATCGTGGTCTGGAACGTGACCACGTTGAGGAGGTAGGTCTCGACGAGCTGGGCGACGGGGATGGGCGCGGTGACCTCGAGGAGCGGCTCGTCGGCGAGGACGACCCGACCCTCCGGCACCGCCCAGACCTCGCCGGTGAACCGGAGCGCGCGGAAGGCCTCGAGCGTGTCGTCGTCGTACCCGAGGGTCGCGAGGTGCTCGAGCTC
>BEHO01000258.1 GCA_002898915.1 bacterium HR12 | reverse complement strand
GGCGATGGGCGAGACGTCCTGCGCGGGGGCGCCGCCGGCGATCGGATGGACGGCGGGCCGGGGAGGGACGACTGCCGAGGCGGCCCGGGCGTGGATCTCATCGCTGGCTGTCCGTGACCGCCTGAGCCGGGACGCCGCCGGATAGGATGCGCTCGGCATGAGCGAGCGCGACCCCCTGCCTGCGGAGCGCAAGGTCCTCGAGCGGCTCGGCCACCTCCCCCTCGACTTCCGGGCGATGGCCGCCGTGTCCAACCTCTTCCGCGCCTCGACGGCGATCCGGCGCCACATGGAGCGGACGGTCCTCGCCGAGGATCGTCTGTCGTGGACGTCCTTCGTGGTCCTGTGGGTGCTCTGGGTGTGGGACGAGATGGAGTCGCGGGACCTTGCGGCGGCCGTCGGGATCAGCCGTCCGACCTCCACCGGCGTGGTGACGACGCTCGAGCGCCGCGGGCTGGTCCAGCGGCGTCGGAGCGACGAGGACGGGCGCATGGTACGGGTCTCGCTCACGCCGGCCGGCCGGCGGCTCATCGGGTCCCTGTTCCCGCGGTTCAACGCCGCGGAGGCGGCGGTGGCGGCCTGCCTAACGCCCCAGGAGCAGGAGGCCCTGGCCGGCATGCTCCGGGCGATGTACCGGACCGTGGGCGGGAACGGCGCGGAGGGCTGAGGGCTAGGCGAGCCGGACCCGCACCGGCATGTGCTTGATGCCGTTGATGAAGTTCGAGCGGAGCCGGACGACGGGCCCGGTGAGCTCGATGTCCGCCAGGCGGGGCAGGAGCTCCTCGAACATCACGCGGATCTCCAGCCGGGCGAGGTGGGCGCCCAGGCAGACGTGGGGCCCGCCGCTGCCGAACGCCATCTGGGGGTTCGGCTGGCGGCCGACGTCGAACCGGAAGGGCTCGGGGAACGCCTCCTCGTCGCGGTTGCCGGAGACGAACCACACCACGACCTTGTCGCCCTCGCGGATCCCCTTGCCGCCCAGCTCGACGTCGCGGGTGGCCGTGCGCCGGAAGTGCATCGTCGGGGTGCCCCAACGGAGGATCTCCTCCGTGGCGAGCGGCATGAGCCCCGGGTCGTCCCGGAGGCGACGCCACTGCTCGCGGTGCTCCATCAGGGCGAGCATCCCGTGGCTGATCGCGTGACGGGTGGTCTCGTTCCCGGCGACGGCCAGCAGGCAGAAGAAGTTGTCGAACTCCTGCTCCGTGAGGCGCTGGCCGTCGACCTCGGCGTGGATCAGCTTGGTGACGAGATCGTCCCGTGGCTCGCGGCGCCGCTCGGCGGCGAGGCGGTGCGCGTAGGCCATCATGTCCACGGCGGCCGGGCTCCGGAACGGGAGCAGCCGGTAGTCGCTCGTGTCCTCCCGGTCGATCACCGCCCGGGAGTACTCCGGGTCGGCGTGGGCGATCATGGAGTCCCCCCACTCGATGATCTGGGGGGTGTCCTCCTCGGGGACCCCCATGATCCGCGCCAGGATCCGGATCGGCAGCTCCCTCGAGATCTCCTCGACGAAGTCGAACTCCTCCTTGGGGAGGGCCCGGTCCAGGACCCGGCGCGCGAGCTCGCGGCAGAAGTCCTCGTAGCCGGCCACCGCGGAGCGCGTGAACAGCCGGCTCACGATGCGGCGGAGGCGGCTGTGTTGGGGCGGATCCATGTCGATCATCGAGCGTCGGGCCTCGACCTCCTCCGGGGTCTGCTCCTCCAGCGTCACCCCCCGCGCCGAGGAGAACGTCCTGGGATCGGCGAGGACCTGCTCGATGTCGCGGAAGCGGGTGATCGCCCAGAAGCCGTGGTTGGGCGGGGGTTCCTCCTGCCATTGGACGGGGTCCTCGCGGCGGAGGAGCTCGAAGGCCCGGTGGGCACCTCGGCGCGAGCGGCTCCGACGGGCCCCCACGACGGGCCCCACGGAAGGAGGGCGGGGCGCGCGCTGCGCGCCCCGCCACTGAGGTCCGGTGGGGGTGGGACCTCAGGCTTCCTTCACCTTCTCAGCTCCGGGCCGTCCCCGCTCGGGCCCCTGGTCCCGGTCCCGACGGGACCTTCGCCCGATGGGTCTCAGAAGAACGGCGTGTAGTACGCGAGCTCCCAGTCCGTCGGCTCGGTCGTCGCTGGGTCCTCGACGGCCTTCACGTAGCGCTCCCACTCCGCCCGCTTCAGCATGACGAAGGCCGTCACGAGCTCGGAGCCGAGGGCGGCGCAGATCTCCTCGTCCCGCTCCAGGGCGTCGAGGGCCTCGCTCAGGTTCGCGGGCACGTGGCTGGGGGCCTTCGGCTCCTCGCCCGTCGGCTGGGGCTCCACCGGCGGCAGCTCGTGCTCGACCCCGAGCCGGCAGGCGTGGAGCAGAGCGGCGGCCGCCAGGTACGGGTTGCAGGCGCCGTCGGGGACCCGGTTCTCCAGGCGCGTCTGGGGGCCCCGATCGGGCGAGATGCGGATCGCCACCGTCCGGTCGTCGTGGCCCCAGTTCGCCCAGTAGCCGTTCATCATGTCCGGCAGGAGGCGCTTGTAGGCGTTGACGGTCGGGGCGCAGATCGCCGCGGTGCCGGCGTGGTGCGCGAGCATCCCGGCGATGCACCGGTGGGCGAGCTCGGAGAGCCGGTCCGGCGTGGACGGGTCGTACAGGGCGTTCTCGCCGTTCCGGTCGCGGAAGCTGATGTTGACGTGCAGGCCGCTCCCGCCCCGGTCGGCGAAGGGACGGCCGATGAACGTCGCGCGGTGCCCCCTGCGGGCGGCGATCTCGTGCGCCAGGACCCGGAACAGGAAGGCGTCGTCGGCGGCGGGGATCGCCTCCTGGTACCGGATGTTGATCTCGAACTGCGCGTCGTCGAACTCCGTGCACCAGGCCTCCACGTCGAGCCGGCACGCCGCGGCGGTGTCCACGATCTCGTCCACGACGCCGTCGGGATCCACGGCGTTCCCGGTGCCGTACACCCGCGAGCCGGGGGTCTCGATGGAGCGCCAGCCGCCCTGGCCGTCGGGGCGCAGGAGGTAGAACTCGAACTCGAAGGCGAGCTGGGGGACGAGCCCCATCGCGAGCCAGGGCTCCACGGCCCGCCGGAGCGCATGGCGCGGGTCGACGGGGACGGGCTCGTGGTTGCGGTACGTGTCGGCGACCCCGACGACGGTGTTCGGCTCCCACCCGGGGCGGATGTCCTGGGGGTCGCAGATCGCCTC
>BEHO01000257.1 GCA_002898915.1 bacterium HR12 | reverse complement strand
GAGCGGGGCCGAGGCGCCGGCGAGGGGCATCGCGCAGATCCCCACCGGGATCCCGGCGTCGCCGAAGATCCGCATGCACTCCACCGGCCCGTCGTCCCAGTGGAGCGGGCTGATCGAGCACTGGAAGTTCGAGACGACGGGGCGCGCCCGGAGGCTCTCGTCGGAGCCGGCGACGACGCGCGCCATCTCCACCACGCCGCGGGCGTTCAGCGGATCGATGGCGGTCATCTGCTGGATGTGCTTCGTCGTGTTCCGGAGCTGCACGGCCGTCTCGTGGATCGGCCGGACCGGCACCGGCGCGTCGTTCGCGCTCACCGGTTGCCAGTGGAACGCGATCTGGGGCAGCGCGTCGGCGAGCCGCGTGATCGCCGCGAGGTCGCGCGCCGTGCCCGGGCGCCGCTCGCCCGTCTCGAGGTCGATCACGTCGGCGGGGCACCCGTCCGTGGCCAGGTACCCGGCCGAGCCGTCCAGGGGCAGGTCGAGCGCCGGGTCGCGCGCGCCGAGGACGTACGTCCGGGGGCAGCGCGCGAGCGCGTCCTCGACGAAGGCGGGATCCAGGCGGACCCTGCGGGTCTCGCGGTCGACGCGCTGCCCGGCCTCCGCCATCGCGTCGAGGAGCCCGGGGTTGGAGGTCGTGAAGCCCACCCGATCCAGGATGTCCAGGCTGCGGGTGTGGAGGAGCTCGACCTCCTCGCCGCTGATGACCTCGTGGTGGTGTCGGAACGGCATGGCGCGGATGCGACGCTCGGACATGGCTCCCCTCCGCCGCGTGGGGTTGAACGCTCGTTCAACGCTAGGCCACCGCGTGCCGGGATGCAACCCCAGGGGCGCACTGGACCTCACCGAACGGCCGATTGAGCCTCCGGGGCTCGGGCCTCTACCATGGGCGCATCTCGAGCGCTCGACCGGAGGGGTGGAGATGGCCGACGCGGACGTCCGCGAGACGAGCGAGCAGGGGGCCGAGGCCCGGCCCATCGCGCACGACGACATCATGCGGCGCCTGCTCGAGTACCAACGCCAGCTGCGTGAGGGCGTGCCCCCCTCCGAGGCGGCGAAGGCCGTGGCCGAGAGCGACCCGAGCGCGCTGCGGGCCGAGCCCGCCTCGGTGACGATCACCGCCACCGAGGCGGTGGTGGACCTGACGCGGGCGGAGGCCGAGCTCGAGGCCGAGGCGGGCACGACCGAGCAAGAGGCGTCCGAGGCGGCCGCCGGCGTCGAGGCGGAGGCCGGATCCGGGGGAGAGGCGGAGGTCGCATCCGCAGCCGAGCCGAGCGCGGAGCCCCCACGCGCGGCTTCGCCGGCGGCCGAGCAGGTCCCGTCCACGGAGGCTCTGGCGGGTCCGGTCGAGGCGAGGCCCGATGCCGACCCGGCCCTCTCGGCTCGTCTGGAGCGGTTGGAGCGGACGCTCGGGCAGGTCGCGGCCCAGGTGAGCCACCTCCGCCAGCGGTTCCAGGACCTGGCGATCGCGGCCGACGAGCGCTTGGCGGAGCTCGAGCGCACCCTGGCCCGCGCGCGCGAGCCGTAGGGCTTGGGCCGCACGGGCGGTGCTATCGTCCCGTCGTCGGGGCGGTAGCTCAGTCGGTCAGAGCAGCGGACTCATAATCCGCCGGTCGGAGGTTCGAGTCCTCCCCGCCCCACCGTTTGAGCGCGCCCGGGCGGCGCTGCCAGCCTGTACGCTAACATGTGAACATGGTGCGGGAGACACTCGGTGAGCGAGTTCGACGCGCCAGGCTGCAGGCCGACCTCAGCCTCAGGGAGCTGGCCAGGCGCCTTGAGATCACTCCTTCCTACCTGAGCGACATCGAGCACGACAGGCGCGTTCCCTCCGAACCAGTCTTGCGAGCCATCTCGCACGAACTTTCTCTGGATCTCGAGGAGCTCATGACCCTAAGTGGTCGGTTGGGCGAGGAAGCCGAGCGCTATCTGAGGCGGTCGCCGGCTGTAGCCACCCTCCTGCGTCGGATATCGCAGTCCAGACTTGGGGAGGAGCAGGTCGCCCGTCTGGCAGAGGAGGCGGAGCGGCTCGGCAGGGAGGGGAGGCGGAAGCGATGAGACGGTATCGGAGCGCTCTCGGGGACGAGCGCTTGTGGTTCGAGCGCTCCGAGATCGAGATCATCATCGAGGACGAACTCCGGAAGGCCCGCCTCTTGCCCACCCCCGAGGATCCCTTCGTCGATGTCGAACGGTTCCTCGAGAGCCATCTCAAAGTCACGCTCGACCAGTACGCGGACCTCGAGGACGATGTCCTCGGTCTGACCGAGTTCCGAAGGGGGCAGCCGCCTGTTGTCCTGGTCAACCGGGATCTCACCGGATCGGCCATGGACAGCGACTGGGCACCCTCAGGAGTGAGGGGCCGGTGGCGAGCAACCCTGGCTCATGAGGCTGCGCACGTCGTGCTTCACCGGGTGCTGTTCGAGCTGGACCCTGGCCAAGAGCCGCTCGTCGAAGCGGACCTGAGGGACCCAGAAGGACATCGCGTCATGCGGTGCCTGAAGCGACAGGTCTCGTTCTCGAGAGAGGCTTGGGACTGGCGAGAGGTACAGGCCAACCGGGGGATGGCTGCACTCCTCATGCCGAGGGGGTTGTTTCTCGACCTGGCCCGCTCCCTGCTGCGTGGTGTCGGAGGCGACAGCGTTCTCCCCGCGGATTCACCGGAGGTCGTGAGACTGGCGGACCACTTGGCCGCGCTGTTCGCCGTGTCGAGACAGGCGGCTGCCATCCGGCTGGAGACGCTCGGCGTCGTCGGCCGTCCTGGCGAGCAGCCGCTCCTGTAGGGATCGGTCCCGCCCCTCCCAGGCGGGACGCGCACCTTGACGCGTACGCGGACACGGCGTACAGTGTGAACACAAGTTGACCCTCTGCGCAGGGAAGCCTCGAGCGGCGGACCGAGGAAGCCAGAGGGCCAGGGTCAGCGGCAAGGAGGAAACGCGATGGGAGAGCGCCGACATGTGGTCCCGAACCCTAAGGGTGGTTGGGATGTGAAGAGGCCCGGGTCCGGCCGGGCGAGCTCCCACCACGAGACGCAGGCGGACGCGGAGCGGCGGGCCAAGGAGATCGTGGGCAACGCCGGCGGGGGAGAGGTCGTGATTCACCGTCCGGATGGGACGATCCGGGACACCGACACGGTTCCTCCGGCCAAGGACCCGTTCCCGCCACGCGACAGGCGGTACTG
>BEHO01000256.1 GCA_002898915.1 bacterium HR12 | reverse complement strand
GTGAAGGTGGACGACCAGCTGCAGACGACGGCTCCGCACGTGTGGGCGGTGGGGGATGTCGCCTCGACCCCCCTGCAGCTGGCGCACGTGGCCTTCGCCGAGGGCTACGCGGTGGCCGAGCGCATCGCCGGCCTCGACGTGCCGCCCCTCGACTACACGCTGATCCCCCGCGTCACGTACTCGAGCCCCGAGATCGCGTCCGTCGGCCTCACCGAGCAGCAGGCCCGCGAGCGCGGCCACGACGTCGAGGTGGAGATCCTGAACCTCCAGGGGATCGGCAAGGCGAACATCCTCGCCGAGGGCGGGATCTGCAAGGTCGTGGCCGAGCGGGGCGGCCCGGTGCTGGGGGTCCACATGGTCGGCCCGCACGTCACGGACCTCATCGCGGAGCCGATGCTCGCCGTGGCCTGGGAGGCCGCGCCGGCCGAGGTCGCGGCCCTGTTCCACCCCCACCCGAGCCTCTCCGAGGCGTTCGGCGAGGCGGTCCTCGCGCTGGCCGGCAAGCCTCTGCACGGGGTCTGAGGAGGAGCGGTGGCGACGACGGCGGATCGGCGGACGGCGGCGACGGACTGGCGCGTCGGCCTCTCGGACGAGCGCCTGCGCGAGATCCTCTACCTCCTGAAGCTGTGTCGCTACGTGGACGAGCGGCTCGAGGCCCTGTACCGCCAGGGCCGTCTCCCCGGCGCGATCTACTCCGGCCGCGGCCAGGAGGGGACGCACGTCGGGGTGGCCTCGGCGCTCCGCAAGGAGGACTCCCTGTTCCCCACCCACCGCGACCTCTCGGCCCAGCTCACCAAGGGGCTCGACCTGAAGCGGGTCCTCGCCCAGTTCTGGGGCCGGATCGACGGGTACACGCGGGGCCGGGACGGCAACAGCCACATCGGCGACTGGTACGGGGCCCGGACGTGGACCGTGATGTCGCACCTCCCGATCGCCTACCCCGTGGCCTGCGGCGCCGCCCTCGCGTACAAGCGCCGGGGCGAGCCGCGCGTGGCGATGGCGATCTGCGGCGACGGCGCGACCTCCAACGGCCGCTGGCACGAGGCGCTCAACGTCTCCGCCATCTACCGGCTCCCCGTGGTGTGGGTCGTGAACAACAACCAGTACGCCTACTCGACCCCGAACGAGCTCGAGTTCCCCACGGGGACCATCGCCGAACGCGCCGCCGCCTACGACATGCCGGGCGTGCGCGTGGACGCCCAGGACGTCCTCGAGGTCTACCGCGTCGCCCACGAGGCGGTGGAGCGCGCCCGCGAGGGCGGCGGCCCCACGCTCATCGAGTCGGTGAGCCTCCGCTGGCGGGGGCACGCCGGTCACGATCCGGCCCGCTACGTACCGCGCGGCCTCCTCGAGGAGTACATGGAGAACAAGGACCCGGTCCGGCGCTTCCAGGATCTCCTCCTCGCGCACGAGGTCGTCGACCAGGCCGCCGTGGCGGAGATCGACGAGCGCGTCCGCCGGGACTTCGAGGAGGCGTACGAGTTCGCCCAGCGGTCGCCCTTCCCGGTGGGCGAGGAGGTCACGATGGGCCTCTGGGTCGAGGACGGCTACTGGAGGCGGGAGCCCTCGCGCGAGGGCGGGACGGAGGCGTCGTGAGCGCGCGGACGCTGGAGGCCGGGGCGGCCGGCCACGGGGCCGAGCCCCGCGGGAAGCGGACCGAGGCCGGCGAGGCCACCTACCTCATCGCCATCGCCGAGGCCCTGTGGGAGGAGATGGAGCGCGACGAGCGCGTGTTCCTGCTCGGCGAGGACATCGGCGTCTACGGCGGGGCCTTCAAGGTCACCGAGGGGTTCCTCGAGCGCTTCGGCCCCGAGCGCGTGATGGACACCCCGATCGCCGAGGAGACGATCACCGGCATGGCGATCGGCGCGGCGATGGAGGGGTTCCGCCCCGTCGCGGAGTTCCAGTACGCGGACTTCATGTCGAGCGGCTTCGACATGATCACGACGGCCCTCGGCCGCTACCACTACCGGAGCGGCGTCCCGCTCCCCGTCGTGCTGCGGGGCCCGTCGGGTGGGGGCGTGCGGGCCTCGAGCTTCCACTCCTTCAACCCGGAGCCGTGGTTCGCCCACTCGCCGGGCCTGAAGGTGATCTGCCCCGCCTTCCCCACCGACGCCAAGGGCCTGCTGAAGTCGGCGATCCGCGACGACAACCCGGTGATCTTCCTCGAGCACAAGTGGATCTACCGGCGGATCAAGGAGGTGGTGCCGGAGGACCCGGACTTCCTCGTCCCGATCGGGAAGGCGCGGGTCGTCCGGGAGGGGAGCGACGTCTCCATCGTCACCTACGGGATGCTCGTGCACTGGGCGCTGGAGGCGGCCGAGCAGCTCGAGGGGCGCGGCATCTCGGTGGAGATCGTGGACCTCCGCACGATCCAGCCCCTCGACACCGAGACCGTGCTCCGCTCGGTGGAGAAGACGAGCCGCGTCCTCGTGCTCTACGAGAGCCACCGCTTCCTCGGCGTGGGGGCCGAGGTCGCCGCCCAGATCGCCGAGGGCGCCTTCGAGCACCTGGACGCGCCGGTGATGCGGCTCGCGCCGCCGAACGTGCCGATCCCCTTCTCCCCCACGCTCGAGGACGCGTACCTGCCGCAGGTTCCGGACATCGTGGCGGCCGTGGAGCGCTTGGCGGCCTGGTAGTCGGGAGGGACGATGACGTCGGTGACCATGCCCCAGCTCGGCGAGACGGTCGTCGAGGGCACGATCCTCCGGTGGCTGAAGAAGGAGGGGGACCGCGTCGAGGTCGACGAGCCCCTGTTCGAGATCTCCACCGACAAGGTCGACACCGAGGTGCCCTCCGTCGCCTCGGGGCGGCTCGCGAAGATCCTGGTGCCGGAGGGCGCGACCGTGAAGGTCGGCACCGAGCTCGCCATCATCGAGGAGGAGGGCGAGGCGGGCGCGTCACCGACGGCGGCCGGGCCCTCGCCCGCCGAGCCCGCCCGTCACACCGAGGCCCCGGCCGCAGCGCCGCCCGAGCCCCGCTCGCAGGTCGTCTCGCCCGTCGTGCGACGGCTCGCCGCGGAGCACGGGATCGACCTCTCGCAGGTGCCGGGCACCGGCGCGGGGGGGCGCGTGACCCGGAAGGACGTGCTCGCCTACATCGCGGCCCGGGGCGCGGCGGCGCCGGCCGCGGCCCCCACCCCTGCCGCCGCGGCTCCACCGACCGTCGCGGCGACCCCGAC